>JAUZQA010000192.1 GCA_030705665.1 Bacillota bacterium | reverse complement strand
GATTGACGGAGTAGAAAGTCTCGCACTTGAACTGAAAGATCAGGCAGAAAAGCTTAAAGAAACGATTAAGCGATTTTCGATTTAAAGATTTTCATGCACACGAATTTTCGTGTGCTTTTTTTATTTGGGAGGTGAAGCGGATATATGGGGAGAAGTTGCGGATATAAGGTGGAATCGTGCGGATAAAGCCACTAAACTTGCGGATATATGAAGATAGATAATTTTTACCTAATGTGTCAAAATAAATGTAGATACATATGAGGAGGCAAAAAGATGAGAGTAGCATTAGCATCAGACCATGGCGGTGTGAATATACGCAAGGAAATTGCAGGGTTACTGGATGAATTAGGGATTGAGTATGTCGATTTTGGCTGCGATTGCACGACATCTGTTGACTACCCAGACTATGCCCTTCCTACAGCAGAAAAAGTAGCAAATGGTGAATTTGACCGCGCGATTTTAATATGCGGAACAGGAATTGGCATGTCCATTGCGGCCAATAAAGTAAAAGGAATTCGTGCCGCTCTTGTGCACGACACCTTCAGTGCCAAAGCAACACGCGAGCATAATGACAGCAATATCTTAACAATGGGAGAAAGAGTCATTGGCCCTGGTTTGGCAAGAGAAATTGCTGCAATCTGGCTGACAGGAGAATTCCAAGGCGGACGCCATGCGAACAGAATCGGCAAAATCACTGAGTACGAAAATACCCATCAATAATTTTATTGAAAAAGCATGACTTGAAAGGAAGCCTTAACATGATTGAGGAATGGGAATTGCAATTAGCAACAATCCTGACAGAATTTCAGGAACAAGCAAGCTTAAGAAAAGGCCAGCTGCTTGTTGTTGGCTGCAGCACCAGTGAAGTGATTGGTGAAAAAATCGGTACAGCGGGGACGTTCGAGGTCGCCGCCATGATTTTTCGCCAATTTAAAAAATTTCAGGAAGAAACAGGTGTCGAGCTTGCTTTTCAATGCTGTGAACACCTGAACAGGGCCCTTGTTGTCGAAAAAGCAACGGCCGATCAACGCCATTTTGAGGAGGTATCAGTCGTTCCGATTCGTAAAGCTGGCGGAGCGATGGCAACGTATGCCTATCAAAACATGAATGAACCGACGATGGTTGAATTCATCAAAGCAGATGCCGGCATCGATATTGGCCTTACCTTAATTGGCATGCATTTAAAACATGTTGCCGTTCCGATCCGCGTTAAACAAAAACAGGTAGGACACGCCATTGTAACCTTGGCAAAAACACGTCCAAAACTAATTGGCGGGGCAAGAGCGGTATATGAACGAACAGATGAAAACTCTAGCTGTTCGTGATTTGCGGAAAGTGAGTGCATGGAGCGGAAATTACTGCCTTTTAAAAAAAGAAGAAATTTGCCGAAATGTACCAACACGAACAAAAACGCTGATAATCTTGAGAATGTTTCCGTTTTCAAGAAAAAAGTAGTGCTGAAAGCGATTTAGCGCTACTTTTTTCTTTGTTTTTAGGTAAAGAACATGCTAAAATTAAAATGAATTTTCTAACAACGTGTCGTTTTTAATATTCTAAGGGGGATAATGATGAAAAATTTGGCGAATCAAGACGCGCAAGTCTATCAAGCGATTCAACAAGAACTAGGCCGCCAGCGCGCTAAAATCGAGTTAATTGCATCAGAAAACTTTGTCAGTGAAGCTGTTATGGAAGCACAAGGCTCTGTTTTAACAAACAAATATGCAGAAGGATATCCTGGCAAACGCTACTATGGCGGCTGCGAATATGTGGATATCGTGGAAGACCTGGCACGCGACCGTGCAAAACAAATCTTTGGAGCAGAGCATGTAAACGTTCAGCCACATTCCGGCGCCCAAGCGAACATGGCTGTATACTTTACCATCCTTGAGCCAGGTGACACGGTTCTCGGCATGAACCTTTCACATGGCGGCCACTTAACACACGGAAGCCCAGTAAACTTCAGCGGTGTTCAATACAACTTTGTCGAATACGGAGTAAGTAAAGAAACACAATATATCGACTATGAGGATGTTTTAGCAAAAGCCCGCGAGCACAAACCAAAGCTCATCGTTGCCGGTGCCAGCGCCTACCCAAGGGTAATCGATTTTAAACGGTTCCGCGAAATTGCTGACGAAGTTGGCGCCTATTTAATGGTAGATATGGCCCACATCGCTGGATTAGTGGCAGCAGGTCTGCATCCAAGCCCAGTTCCACATGCTCATTTTGTGACAACAACGACTCATAAAACATTGCGCGGCCCACGCGGCGGGATGATTCTTTGCAAAGAAGAGTTCGCCAAAGGAATTGATAAATCAATTTTCCCAGGAATCCAAGGCGGCCCGCTGATGCACGTAATCGCGGCTAAAGCCGTTGCTTTAGGGGAAGTATTGCAAGACAGCTTTAAAGACTATGCCCAAAATATCATCAACAACGCAAGCCGCTTGGCAGAAGGTCTTAAAAAAGAAGGTTTAAACCTTGTTTCCGACGGAACAGACAACCATTTGCTCTTGCTTGACCTGCAAAGCATCGGTTTAACTGGTAAAGTAGCCGAGCATGTTCTTGATGAAGTCGGTATTACCGTTAACAAAAACGCGATTCCATATGATCCGCAAAAACCATTTGTAACAAGCGGTATCCGCATTGGTACAGCAGCTGTAACAAGCCGCGGCTTTGGTTTAGAAGAAATGGACGAAATCGCATCGATCATTGCCTTTACCTTGAAAAACCATGAAGACGAAGCAGCGCTTGCCCAAGCTAGCAGCCGCGTTGAAGCATTAACTGGTAAATTCACATTATACCCTGAATATTAAAGCATCGAGAAACGGCCCTTCTAGTTGAGGGCCGTTTTTTTTAGAGTCAAGGGACTGGTAAAATATTCATTACTATTTTGAAGTTGCTCTAGGGAATTTTTTTCTGTAAAATTAATCGCAGTGAGATTTTACGACAAATTTTTTAAAAGGAGCGATTCTAGTGGCTAAGGTTTACGTTTTTGATCATCCACTCATTCAGCACAAACTAACATACATACGTGATAAAGAGACAGGTACAAAGGACTTCCGTGAGCTAGTTGACGAAGTTGCAACCTTGATGGCGTTTGAAATTACTCGCGATATGTCGCTTGAGGAAATTGAAATTGAAACACCTGTTACAAAAACAAAGGCAAAAGTATTATCAGGGAAAAAAATTGGCCTTGTCCCAATCCTTCGTGCCGGTATCGGTATGGTTGATGGCATGCGTAAATTAATTCCAGCAGCAAAAGTTGGCCATATCGGTTTATACCGTGACCCAGAAACGTTAAAACCGGTGGAATACTACGTGAAGCTCCCTAGCGATGTCGAGGAAAGAGACTTTATCGTTGTCGATCCAATGCTGGCAACAGGCGGCTCTGCCATTGCAGCGATCGAATCTTTAAAAACACGCGGTGCCAAAAACATCAAATTCATGTGTTTAATTGCTGCTCCAGAAGGCGTTAAAGCACTTGAAACTGCCCATCCTGATGTCGATATTTACATCGCTGCCCTTGATGAAAAACTAAACGACCATGGCTACATCGTGCCAGGTCTCGGAGATGCCGGCGATCGCCTGTTTGGAACAAAATAAGTTTTGCCTTGGACTGAACCAATCTGGTTCAGTCTATTTTTATATGAAAATGCTCTCAAATTGTATGATTTCACAAAAAGTTCAAAACCAACTTATTGATGTAATAACCTTGTTTAAATGGTTCCGTTTTCATCTATTGTGCATTTGCACAAAAATTTTCTCCCTCCCGTCAATATTCTTTCGAACAAGTTCTCTTTATACTGAAAACGTAATCAAAAAAACATTCTCAGGGGGTTACATCATGGTGAATCCAATTACGATCAGCTGGGTCGGAGCCGTTATTGGGCTGGCGATTTCCATTATTCTGATCTTGAAAAAATTAAATCCGGTTTACTCGCTTTTCTTAGGCGCTATTATTGGTGCATTAATTGGCGGGGCGAATCTCGATCAAACCTTAAGTATATTAGTAACAGGAACACAAAGTATTATGGGAACAGTCCTCCGCGTCTTGGCTGCCGGTGTGCTGGCAGGTGCGATGATGGAGTCGGGCGCAGCTGAAACGATTGCCCAAACGATTGTAAATAAATTTGGTGAAAAAAAGGCCATCTTTTCTTTAGCCCTGGCAACAATGATTATCACGGCTGTCGGTGTATTTATCCCTGTTGCTGTTTTAATTGTTGCACCCATTGCCTTATCAGTAGGAAAGAAAACGGGAATCTCGAAAGTTGCCTTACTTTTAGCTCTTTCAGGCGGGGGGAAAGCTGGAAATGTTATCTCGCCAAACCCTAATACCATTGCGGCTGCCCGCGGTTTTAATGTTGATTTAAGCCAAGTGATGATTTATGATTTTATCCCAGCCATTTTTGGCTTAATTGTAACCGTTATCGTAGCATCGATGATTAAGCATAAAGGCGTAAAGGTTGCTGACAGCGATATTGTGGAAAGTAACGAAACAGGTCGCGAATATCCTACAATTGGAAGAGCAATCGTGGCGCCAGTGGTAGCCATTGTTTTACTGATGATTAGCCCAATTGGACAGATTCTTCACATCCAGGCGTTAGCTGCGTTCAAGGTCGACGCTATGTACATTTTACCAATAGCGGGTATTTTAGGAATGCTGGCAATGGGAAAAAGAAATCAGATTTTGAATTATACAGCTGCAGGTTTGCAAAACATGACTTCCACTGTGCTAATCTTGATTGGTGCAGGGGCGATTGCCGGGTTGATTTCGGCTTCAAATCTATCTGTGGAAGTTGTTGCGTTGATTAAAGCATCTGGTATTTCCGGTACATTCTTGGCGCCAATCTCAGGTATTTTGATGGCGGCCGCTACGGCATCCACATCTACAGGTGTTATTTTGGCAACAGGTTCATTCAGTAAGGCGATTTTAAATATGGGTACGGCACCGATTGCTGCTGCTGCAATGGTCCACACTGGTGCGACGGTGATTGACCACTTGCCGCAAGGAAACTATTTCCACGTAACAGCAAGCGGCATGAAGATGTCGATTAAAGAAAGATTGAGCGTTGTTCCGTTTGAGTCGATTGTCGGGGGAACGATGATGATTGTGGCAACGATTCTTTACGGATTTATTTTGAAATAAGGAGGAGAGAACATGACGGTATTTGTCTTAGCACCGGATTCGTTTAAGGAAAGCATGACAGCAAAAGAAGTTTGCATCGCAATGGAAAAGGGGATTAAAAAAGCGTTGCCGGAAGCGGTGTGCATTCAAGTGCCGATGGCGGATGGCGGTGAAGGAACCGTGCAATCACTCGTTGATGCGACAGCTGGAAAAGTCTATCCGGTTACGGTAACCGGACCGCTTGGTACCCCTGTTGAAGCGAGCTTCGGTATTCTCGGTGATGGCGAAACAGCGGCGATCGAAATGGCTTCGGCAAGCGGCATTCATTTTGTCAACAAAGATACGAAGAATCCTTTAATCACGACAACTTATGGTACGGGTGAATTAATCAAAGCGGCCTTGGATCAAGGCGTTGGCAAAATTATTATTGGAATTGGCGGCAGTGCGACAAATGACGGCGGCGCTGGAATGGCACAGGCGCTGGGGGTAAAGCTGCTGGATGAAAATGGCGGGGAGCTTGGCTTTGGCGGCGGCGCACTCGGCCGTTTGGCAACGGTGGACATTAGCGGCATCGACCCTCGCTTAAAGGATACGAAAATTTATGTCGCATCCGATGTAACGAATCCGTTATGCGGTGAAAAAGGCGCCTCACATGTCTTCGGTCCACAAAAAGGGGCAACACCGGAAATGGTGCAAGCCTTAGATGCCAATCTCGCGCATTATGCAGGAGTATTGAAAGAGCAGTTGGAAAAGGATATTATCGACTTTCCTGGAGCCGGCGCAGCTGGCGGCCTGGGTGCGGGTCTTCTGGCATTTACGAGTGCAGAATTAAGAAGCGGCATCGAATTAGTCATTGATTTTACTGATTTGGAACAGAAAGTGAAAATGGCGGATTTTGTGCTGACAGGTGAAGGCGGCATCGACTTCCAAACGCAATATGGAAAAACGCCATATGGTGTGGCACAGGCGGCAAAAAAATATGGAAAGCCCGTGATTGCACTCGCTGGATATGTCGGTGAAGTCGATGTGCTCTATGACAAAGGCATTGATGCTATTTTTGGAATTCTGCCAAAAGCGATGAGTTTAGAGGAAGCACTGGCGACAGGTCAGGAAAATATTGAAAAAACAGCCGAAAACATTGCCCGTTTGTTGGTAATGACACAAGCACAAAACATTTAGTTTTGTGCTTTTTTATCGTTGTAATAATTGGTAGGTTAATTCGAACAAATCGAGGATCCTGGTTGGGTCTTTTCCGGTTAATTGCTTAATACGGTCCAGCCGATAATATAAGGTATTTCGGTGGATGATCAGATCCTGAGCTGTATCCGTAGGGTTGCCGTTATGGTTGATATAGGTTTGGAGCGTCTGCAAAAGGACATCAGTTAGATTGAGTGGTTTTGCCTCGATCGTTATTTGAGAAAGCTCTGCTAAAAAGTGAAATTCTTTGTATGTTAAAAAACGGTCAACCAGGTTAAGGTTTCCGGCGATTTTCATACAAAGAAAGGCTTGGCGGTAGCTTTTTGCAATGTTGGTTTGGTGCAGGCCGGCCGAAACAATGGATTTCTGGTAGGTGTTTAGAATACCGTCGACCAGTTTTTCTAATTCATTAGGATTTTGCAGCATGACGATCGAAAAACTTTCATTTTGTTTTTTGAAAAAGGGTAGTGATGTTTTGAACTCCTCCATATTTTTGATGAGCAGGACGGTTGTATCATTACGCAGGTTGATATGGAAATGTTTCGCTTCGTCGATCAGTTCCTCGGAGTATTCCTTTTTTTCATTTAATAAGGCTTCGAGAAAGGCGGATTCTCTCTTTTTTGCAGCTTCGCGGTTTCCAATCAGAATGCTTTGTTCAATTAATAGCGAAACGGTGGTTTTAACCAGTTTACAAAATGGCCGTACATCATAGGGTTCTCCGGTAATGCCCACGACGCCGATGAACTGGTCTCCAATCACAATCGGTTCATTAGTGCCTTTTTTCTCGTAGCGGTCGTTTTGATAAATTTCCACCATTGCTCCGGATTCCAGTGCCCTCACCGCACCTCTATGGAGGGTGCCGACACGGGCCTTGTTACCGCTCCCGATAATGATTCCTTTTTCGTCCATAATATTGATGCTATAAGGAATATCCTGCATCATTTTATCCACAATCTCCTGCGCAAGCTCGCGAGTCAGCCATTTGGTCAAGGTTGTTGCTCCTTTATAGTTCAATTCTTGTTAATGGTTTGCATAAAAAAGTAAAACATACATGACTCATACTATATGAAAAATCTAGTTAAAAAAAGATGGTTTGAGTTTACAGAAAAAGGCAAAAGGTGCAAAGCTCAGTAAAAAACGTGCAAGCTAACCCAAAAATCATGCAAGCCAACCCAAAAGACATGCAAAGGTCCATGAAAAACGTGCAAACTTCAGGCCAACGACCCAGCAATCTGTCTGAAGGGATTTACAAAAAAAGGCAAAACGTGCAAAGCACCGTGAAAAATGTGCAAGCCAACCCAAAAAACGT
>JAUZQA010000191.1 GCA_030705665.1 Bacillota bacterium | reverse complement strand
TTAAAAAGTTATGGGCATAGCCATCCGCTACATTTTTTACTTCGCCTTTTTTACCTTTTCCTTTTACATCCTTTAAAAAAATAACTTTCATTCTTTTTTTCCTCCTTCAATGTATTCGTCAATTGCTTGTTTAAGCATCTCCTCAGCCTCAGCAATCGTTACGCCTGAAAGCTGTGTAGCTGCATTCGTAAGATGCCCCCCGCCTCTAAGGTGTTCCATAATAACCTGTACATTGACATCTCCAAGTGACCTGGCACTAATTCCAAGCTGCTCTTCGTTTCGCTTAGCTATTACAAAAGAAGCTATAACGCCATCTAAAGTCAACAAGGTATCTGCTGCTTGCGCAATTAATACCTGATCATGAATTTGTTGGTCACTTCCTGTGGCAATAGCAATGCCCTCTTTATAAAAATCGACTGTTTCAATTAACTTCGACCGCTTTAGATAGGAATCAATATCTTCCCGCAAGAATTTTTGAACAAGGACCGTATCTGCACCTTGCGCTCTTAAATAGGAGGCAGCATCAAATGTACGCGAACCTGTTCGCAATGTAAAGCTCTTTGTATCCACAATGATTCCTGCTAAAAGGGCGGTTGCCTCAAGCATATCAATTTTTCCGCGTTTTGGCTGATATTCCAGCAGTTCTGTCACCAGTTCGGAAGTGGAAGAAGCATATGGCTCCATATAAACTAACAGCGGATTTTTAATAAAGTCTTCCCCTCGGCGGTGATGGTCGATGACAACAACCTTATCAATCCTATTAAGGAGGCGTTCCTCAATAACAAGACCTGATATATGTGTATCAACCACAACAAGTAACGTTTTATCGGTAGCAATTTCTAAGGCTTCCTCAGGACCGATAAAATAGGAAAGCACCTCTTCATTTTGACGAATTTCCTTCACAAGCCGTTTGACACCGGTATCAATTTCCTGGAAATTCACAACAATATAGGCATCTTTCTGGTTCATTTGAGCAACCTTGTAAATCCCAATTGAAGCCCCAATTGCATCCATATCAGGGTTTTTATGCCCCATGATAATAACCCTATCACTCTCAGTAATTAATTCCTTTAACGCATGAGAGATGACCCTTGCGCGCACTCTTGTTCTTTTTTCAATTGGATTCGTCTTACCTCCGTAAAACTTCACCTTTCCATCGGCCTGCTTAATGACAACCTGGTCGCCGCCGCGGCCCAGTGCTAAGTCGAGGCTGGATTGGGCAAGCGTTCCTAACTCAGGAAGAGAAGAGACCCCTGTACCCACACCAATACTTAAAGTAAAAGAAACATTTTGCTTCGAGGTCATTTCTCTTACATCATCAAGGATGGCGAATTTTCTAGCTTCAAGGTTTTGCAGGATTCCTTCATTAAAAACAGCAATAAAGCGTTCTGAGGATATCCGCTTGAAAAAGATTCCATTTTCCTGTGCCCATTTATTAAGGATGGAAATAACCAAGTTATTCAAACTGCTACGCATCTGGTCATCCATTCCTTGTGTCAGCTCATCATAGTTATCCAAAAAGATGATCGCAATAGCTGTTCGCTCATTACGATACATTTTTTCAATTTCTGCCTGCTCCGTTACATCAAAAAAGTAAAGAAGTCGTTCATCCCGTTTTAAAATGACACGGAATTTCCGATCATGCAGCATAATAATTTCTGTTTCTACTTCCTGTTTTATCAAAGGAATAAGCGACTCGGCTACATTATAGAGGGATCTCCCAGCCAGTGTATCCTCATCAAAGCACGAAGCAAGAAAAGGGTTTGTCCACTCAATAACATACTCATCGTTAATAAGCATAATCCCGATCGGCATCTCTAACAGAGCTTCTTCGCCAACTCGCTTGATTCGATATGACAAGGTTGCAATATATTCCTCCAGTTCCTTCCTCTGCCGTCTGTCAATGGAAAACATATAGTAAATCGGCAATACCATTGCCAGTAACCCTGCCAAACTCAATATCCAATTATACATGAACAAGATGATCAGAAGCACCACTGTAATGCCTGTTAACCCATAAAAGGGATATCTAATCGATCGCTTTTCTAAAAATGTAGGCATCGTTTATCGCTCCTATTGTTACACTTGTTTTTCATTACGCTTTCGCAGTCCAAAACCTAAATCAATTATACCTAATATCCCTATAATATAAAGAAGAATTGGCATGACAAACGAGACTATAACAACGATGACTGGCAAGGACTTTGATGCACCCCTTTGATGGAAATAATAAAAGATAAAGGTTAACCCTTGAAAAAGCATAAATAACTGCAAAATATAAGAAAGATTGATTAACGCTGTGCTCAAGTAAGTCCCGGTTTGCGGATGAAACACCATTTGTAAGACCATGACAATGAGATAGTACCATAGAAGGCTTCTTGGCAGACTAATTTCTCTAAAAGGCTTCCATTTCTCCAAATTGATTCCAAACCTTTTCAATACGGGCAATGCCAGCAATTGAATGAAGAAAACAGCAACAAAGGATGAGATGACAAATAAACTTGGAACCAGTGTTTTAATTAAATCTAATGCTTGTTCAAATTGTTTTAGAACCTGTTGGCTTTGCTGTTGCTGGCCAAATCCCTTCAGAATATCTGATGAAGTTGATAAAGATTCACGCATTGTTTTAATTAATTCATCGACAAAATTAAAGTGGAAGAGAGCGACACTCACCACATATTGGATAATTAAGCTCAGTAAAAAAATGATCGATCCGGCAATCAGTATTGTCGTTCTACTTTTGTTTTTTTGAATTAAATACCCCATTACCGCCCCAGTAATTCCATATGTAAGTGTAAGCGGCAATGCAACAATCGTACCAGCAATAAATGATATCAGAAGTCCGGCAATGGTAAAAACAAGGATGCTTTTCCAATCATTCTTGGCAGCAAATAAAATAAACGGCAATGGTAAAACGAAGTTAACAATCATACCAATGACTGGCGCATAGATGGTAAGTAATAATAAAACAGTAAAAGCTGCTAAAAGGATGGCTCCTTCGGTTAATTTACGTACATTATTCAATTCTTCACCCCATAATTCATTAAACCCTTATCCCTATATTGTAGCTAGTTGGGAACTTTGATTCAACTAAAAAAGAAAAAGGCAGCAGGGACATGCCCTGACTGCCTTTTTTCTGTTTTTTATTCACCTGCAACGAATGGTAATAATGCCATCTGACGTGCACGTTTAATCGCAACTGTTAATTTGCGTTGGTACTTTGCGTTTGTACCTGTTACACGACGAGGTAAAATTTTTCCACGCTCAGAAATGAATTTTTTAAGTAAATCAACATCTTTATAATCGATGTGAGTGATTCCGTTTGCTGTGAAATAGCAAACTTTACGACGTTTTGCACGTCCACCTTTGCGTCCTCCTGGAGCCATGTGAATACCCTCCTTTAATTTTCGATATAGGTTTTATTAAAATGGCAGATCATCATCAGAAATGTCAATTTGACCGTTTCCTGCGAATGGATCATCGTCCACTCTGGTAAAACCTTGATTGTTATTGTTTTGTCGTTGATTCTGATTGTAATTATTGCCGCCATATGATGCGCCTGCACCTTGTTCCCTTGGGGCATTATTCTGACCCATGTCGCTTCTGCCGCCAGCGGTTGCATTTTTAGGTTCTAGGAACTGAACACTTTCAGCCAAGATTTCTGTCACATAAACGCGCTTTCCGTCTTGTCCTTCATAGTTGCGGGTTTGAATTCTTCCATCAACACCTGCTAAACTTCCCTTTTTCAAGAAGTTAGCTACGTTTTCTGCCGGTTTTCGCCATACGACGCAGTTAATAAAATCTGTTTCCCGCTCACCCTGCTGGTTTGAAAAATTACGATTGACCGCTAAAGTAAAGGTAGCCACTGGTACACCACTTGGTGTGTAGCGTAATTCAGGGTCTTTTGTTAACCTTCCAACAAGCACGACACGATTCATCATCAGAATCAACTCCTTTTCTTTTATTTATATCAAGTTCTATTCTTCTTCTTTAATTACGATGTGGCGAATGATATCTTCGCTGATCTTTGCTAGACGGTCGAATTCTTGAACCGCAGCTGGTGTAGATGTTACAGTTGCGATTTGGTAGTAACCATCGCGGAAATCATTGATTTCATATGCAAGACGGCGTTTACCCCAATCTTTTGTTTCTACTGTCTCCGCACCGTTATCTTTAAGAATTGTGCTGAAACGCTCAACTAGAGCTTTTTTCGCTTCATCTTCAATGTTTGGGCGGATGATGTACATAACTTCGTACTTTCTCATCACTGTCACCTCCTTTTGGTCTAAACGGCCCTTATCGGGCAAGGAGCAATTGTTCATTACTCACAAGGTAAAATTATAGCACAGCTCTTCCTGAAGTGCAATGCCCATCACTATTTCCCGGACAATAAAATACAAAATGCTCCACAGAAATCTGCGGAGCAAGTGAAAAATTAAACATTAAAACGGAAGTGCATGACGTCTCCGTCTTTTACTTCGTACTCTTTACCTTCAAGCCTTACTTTACCTGCTTCTCTGGCGGCGACCATGTTTCCGCCTGCTAATAGATCTTCATAGGATACAGTTTCAGCACGGATGAATCCACGTTCAAAGTCAGTGTGAATAATTCCTGCACATTGCGGTGCTTTCATGCCTTTGCGGAAGGTCCATGCGCGTACCTCCTGGACACCAGCAGTAAAGTAGGTAGCTAAACCCAGTAAATGATAAGCAGCACGGATTAATTGGTCAAGACCTGACTCTTTAATTCCAAGCTCCTGCAAAAACATTGCTTTTTCTTCACCTTCAAGTTCAGCAATTTCTTCTTCAATTTTCGCACAAACAACAATCACTTCTGCTTGCTCAGAAGCAGCAAATTCACGAACCTTTTGAACATATTCATTTGCAGATGGATCGGCCACTTCATCTTCACCAACATTGGCTACATAAAGAACTGGTTTGATTGTTAATAGGTGAAGTCCTTTCACAATCTTTAATTGTTCATCATTAAATTCAACGGTACGAGCTGGTTTCTCTTCCTCAAAAGCATCACGAAGCAAGGAAAGAACTTCATATTCAGCCATTGATTCTTTATCTTTTTGTTTTGCTAACTTCTCAACACGAGCAATTCGTTTTTCTACAGATTCCATGTCGGCCAAGATTAATTCGAGGTTAATCGTTTCAATATCAGAAATAGGATCAACTTTACCCGCAACATGGGTAATGTTTTCATCCTCAAAGCAACGGACAACCTGGCAGATTGCATCTACCTGGCGAATATGGGAAAGAAACTTATTCCCTAAACCTTCTCCTTTGCTTGCACCTTTTACAATTCCGGCAATATCCGTAAATTCGAAGGTAGTTGGGACTGTTTTTTTCGGTTGGACAAGCTCTGTCAGCTTGTTTAAACGTTCATCAGGAACTTCAACAACTCCTACATTTGGGTCAATCGTACAGAAGGGGTAATTGGCAGATTCCGCACCTGCCTGGGTAATTGCATTAAACAATGTGGATTTACCGACATTTGGTAAACCGACAATACCTGCAGTTAAAGCCATTCCTATGTCACTCCTCTAAAAATATCTATTCATAAGTTTTTCATTATGTCCAAAATAAAAAAGTCTCCCACAATTATAGTTATTAAATGAGGAAAAAACAAGTTTCCAAAAGAAAACAGCCACTAAACAGCAGCTGTTCACCTTTACATTTTTTCTATATTAACAAGACAATCATATAATGTACTTCCTAGTCCGTTGTCGGAAGCTCGGCTGGATGTAAGGGAATTAACGGACCCCCCGAATCTGCTCCATATTCCTTCATCAATATTGATTGTATTAGGGTGGATCTTTTTAGCTAATGAAACAATACCTGTTACTTCACCGCGATTATTCCAGACTCTTATCTGGTCCCCATTTTCCAACTGAAGATCGGTAGCAATGTTTTCGGCTATCTCCACCTTTACAATGGGTTCATTTTCCCATAGCTGATAATTCTGCGAGTGATTGGATCGCAATGGGTGAATCGTTAGCAACTGGTAGGGATATTTATTTGCCAGTTTTGGGTCTGACCATTTTGATTCCATCGGAAGAGAGAGTGTAATACGACCATGCTTACTCGATGTAAATTCGTACTTTCCAGTAGGTGTAAGAAAGTGGTAATCCGACCAAGGGACTTTTTTAACGGGCAATTCCAAGGTATGCTCACTTTTCAGCTTTTCAAGTGTTAAACCTTTTTCAGCGAGTGGTTTTATACACATCTGCAGCCATTCATCTCTTGAAAAACAGAAATACTCCCCGAATCCAAGTCTATTTGCAAGCTGTGTCCAAATCCACAGATCCGATTTTGCTTCTCCGGGTGCCTCAACAAGCTTTGGACCATAGTTTATATAATGATGATACATGGATGAATAATACAAATCCGCTTCCTCAAACGCTGTTGTTGTAGGCAAAACATAATCAGCTAGCTGGGCAGTGTCTGTCATATATTGCTCGATGACAACAAGCGTAGAAACAGAAGAAAAGGCTTTGTTGACGACGGATGAATCCGGAACCTGCGTCAGCGGATTGCCACATGTAACGAAAATCATCTCTATTTTTGGATTACTTGCTGTTAGAATTTCCTCTGCTTGTTTCATGATCGGAAAACTTCTATGTTGTGCTTTACGTTCGGGAAGGGTTAATTCGTTAAACGCAAAGCTTTGACCCACTTGAAGGTTGGCATAATTGGCGCCTCCTCCAGGAATGCCAATGTTTCCACTCACAGCAACTAAAGCATCAATGAGACGGATCGTGTTGCCTCCATTGCTGTATCGCTGCATACCAAGGCCCATAAATGTTCCTGTCGGCTTTTGGGCATAAACCTGAGCTAAAAAGGTAATCATTTCTCTTGGTACTTCAGTCAATTCACTGATTTTCTCAAAAGAAATTCCGTTAAGCAAGTCTTCTAAATCTGAAAACCTATAAGTATGGTCCTCTATAAAATCATGGTCTTCCAAGCCTAAGCGAAGAATCTCCTTTATAATTCCTGCAGCAAGCAAGCCGTCCATTCCAGGCTTTATGGAGATATATCGATCCGCAATTTTAGCTGTACTATTATAGACTGGATCAATGACAAAAATTTTAGCGCCGAGTTTCTTTGCAAGAAGGAGCTGTTCATAAAAGTGCATATTTGTACGAGCAACATTTCTTCCCCAAATAATAATATTTTTACTATTTTTGAGGTCCTCCGGAGCATGTGCCCAGGCATTCCCAAAATCCCATTTTTGTGCCTCAATCCCTGAGCCCCAACAGAGCGAACCAGTTAATTCAGTCACACCGCCGTAAAGATTAAAAAAACGTTGATCGAGATTTTTCAGGATACCATTATTTGCATAATCATGACTATGAAGGACAGCCGTGGTCCCATATTTATTTTTCACTTCTACTAATCTATCAGCAATTTCATCCAGAGCCTCTTGCCATGAAATAGGTTTAAATTCGCCCTTTACCTTTTTTAACGGCTGGAGCAGCCGCTGTGAAGAATTCGCTCTCACTTCCAGCATGCGGCCGCGGCCGCAAATTTTACCCTTTGTAATCGGGTGTGAAGGGTCACCATCAATTTTCGTGACTTTCCCATTTTCAACTGTAACCTGAAGGCCACAGCTATCCCAACAGTTTAATG
>JAUZQA010000190.1 GCA_030705665.1 Bacillota bacterium | reverse complement strand
TTTTTGTTTTTCTATATCCGATAGTGTTTTTTCCAGACGCCCGGTAAATTCCAAGTCGAATAAATCTTTTACTGGAAATGTCTCAACAAGTCTTTTCCCTAATTCTGTACAAAGTAAGTTTTTATTTTGGGTCTCAATATAGCCAACATCTTTGAGCTTTTTAATTGTTTCAGCTCTTGTTGCTGGAGTGCCTATACTATAACCGCTTAAAATCGCAGCCATCATTTCTTCACTTTCTTCGTCCTCGTGGCCTTTACCGCAGGTCTCCATTACCCTCAATAAGGTTTTTTCAGTATGATGTTTAGGCGGTTTCGTAACGTGAGAGGATAGATTGTGATCAGCTATGGTAACCGTATCATTTATATTAACTAAAGGTAAGATGGTATCCTTGGATTCAATTTTCTCAACCTTTTTCCAGCCTTCAACAAGTTGGACTTTTCCTTTAGAAATAAAGATCCCCTTAATATTACTATTATTAATTTGAGTGATTATTTTTGTCTCTTCATATTCGGCCACAGGCATGAATTGCATAATGAAACGGTTTTTAATAGCAATATAAACGAGTTCTTCGTCCTTTGTCAGGGATTTAGGAATCAAGTATGTTGGTATTATGGCACTGTGGCTTTCCACTTTAGAATTATCAAAGATCCGCTTAGAACTGGTAAACTTTATTTCATTCTCATACGGTAACCCTTTTTTCAAATTATTTAATACCTTTGCTGTTTTATCGATAAGACTCTCTTCTAATACAACACTTGCCGTCCTTGGATAAGTAATGTATTTTTTTTCATAAAGAGATTGAGCGACTTTAAGTACTTTATCTGAAGTCCATCCTTTGTATTTGCTCGTGATATATCCTTGCAGATTTGAAAGATTAAATAAATAAGGCGGATAATCCCTTTTTCGTTCTACTTGTTTATCGATAATTGTTGCTGTTTGATTCTTTAAGGCTTGTTCAATTTCTTCTAAAGTAGCTTTATTTTTGAATTTATCCTCTTCATTTTCAAAATATGTTCCCTCATATTCCTTACCGTCACAGGTCTTAAATGTAGCAGTTAGTTTAAAGTATTCCTCTGGGATAAAATTTTCTATCTCTTTATCGCGATCATAAATTATTTTTAATGTTGGCAAGAGAACCCTGCCGATATTAAGTGCCTTCCCTTTTCCTTTCTGATACTTTAACGTAGCGACAGAAGTTAAATTTATTCCAATCACCCAATCGGCCCATTGCCGCCCAATCCCTGCATCTTGAAGTGGTTTCATCTCAATATTAGGCTTAATTTGTTGAAGCCCTTTTAACACTTCTTCAGATGTCCACTCGTTTAGCAACAGGCGAAAAACAGGTTTCTGTGTCTTCAGATTGTATATAATGGTATCCCCAATGATTTGGCCTTCCCTATCAAAATCGCATGCAGAGATGATCATATCAACATCATCACGTTTTAGTAAACCATAAATTAGCTTGAGCTGCTTCCTCGCACCAAGATCTTCTTTCCCCTTATTTCGAGGATCACTTTTAACCTTGTAGCGAAAGTTAGGTGGTATGAAAGGAAAGTTTTCCATACTCCATTTTGTCATTCTGTCATCATAATCTTTTGCATCAAAAAGTTGGAGAAGATGGCCAAAAGCCCATGTAATGATATGGCCGTTACCTTCAAAGTATCCATCATTTCGACTCTTGATTTTTAAAGCATCTGCAATATTTTTTGCTACAGATGGCTTTTCTGTAATTATTAATTTCATAAGAAAAGCTCCCTCTAATGAACTATCATCATTATTTTCCCATTGAAAGTTCAAGTCGTAAAGAGTAATTAAATTGGATTCAATAAGCAGTACATTTATAAACCATTATATTTACATAAAAAATCTCCTCCGATATCGAAGGAGATTGGAAATTTCGATATTGTTTCATTAATAGGTTAAATGCTCTTTGTGTGATACCCGTTTTCTAAAGACATAATAGCTCCAAACTGTATAAGCAAGAACAAATGGCAATGTGGTTACAACTACGATTGTCATAATTTTAAGGGAATAATCACCGCTTGCTGCATTATAAACCGTTAAATTAAATGCTTTATTAATTGAGCTAATCATAACTCTTGGGAAAAGGCCTGCAAATATAGCTGAAACCGTAAAAGCCAATCCTAATCCTGTCATCGTAAATGCTAATCCTTCTTGTTTTCTTGCTATGAAGTAAGGAGTTAAAGCATAAACAACTACGATCAGCCCCACTAAAATGAGTTCAGGTACCATGCGTACCTCAAAAATGTCTGTCTTTAACCAAGATAATCCTACAAAGACTGCGAGTGCACCTAATACGGCAAAGGTGAGTTTTTTTGCAAGTTTAGCAGATCGCTCTCGAATCTCGTCCTCAGTTTTTAAAGTAAGGAAATTTAAACCATGCAACAAACATAATAATGTTACTGTTAAGCCACCCCAAAGAGAATAGAGATTAATATAATCAGCAAACCCTGCTGACATGTTCATATCGCTGCCGATAGGCATTCCTTTTAACATCGAGGTAAACAAAACACCTACCAAAAAAGGAGGAAGCAAGCTGCATAAGAATATTACCCAATCCCAAACATTTGTCCAGTGTGAATTATTAAGTTTCCTTCGAAATTCAAAGGATACTCCACGGCCAATTAAACAAAGCAAAACAGCAAATAAAGGTAAATAATAGCCGCTAAACATTGTTGCATACCAGTGTGGAAATGCTGCAAAAATCGCTCCTCCACCTGTTAATAACCATACTTCATTCGCATCCCAAAACGGCCCAATCGTGTTAACCAAAATTGAACGCTCTGTTTGGCTGCGGGCCAGAAAGCGAGTGGACATCCCTACTCCAAAATCAAATCCTTCAAGAAAGAAGAACCCAATAAAGACAACGGCAATTAAGACAAACCATAATTCACTAAGAGCCATGCTAAGCACCTACCTTTTTATTAAACGGATCGGTAATAGTCGGAGCATCAACCTCTTGTAGTGCTTCTGGTCCTCTTTTTACTTCGCGAACAATTAAATAAACCATGACTCCTAAAAGGATTGTGAATACCAATAAATACATAATAAAGGAAATCAGTATGACTCCACCTGAAACATTTGGAGAAACTGCACTCGCTGTTGACATTACACCAAACACAGACCACGGTTGACGTCCAACCTCCGTCATCATCCAGCCTGAGGAGTTTGCTAAATATGGTAAAGCAATAGCGGGCAGCAGGAATTTTAGAAACTTGCCGCTTTTTTCAAGACGATCTTTTCTCCAGAGTATTACGCCAGTGATGCCTAGCAAAATCATTAATACACCAAAACCAACCATTAACCTGAAGCTCCAATACGTTGTTTTCACAGGGGGAATATAATTTGTTCCAGCCCCTGCTAATGAATCATATTTTACTTTGTATTCATTTTGGAGAGTATTCATGCCTTTCAAACTGCCCTCAAATTTTGAATAAGAAAGAAAACTTAATGCGTATGGGATATTCATTTCAAAACTATTCTGCTTCTTATTTGTATCAATTATTGCGAAAACAGACCATGGTGCCGGATCTTGTGTGTCAGCCCAAATGCCTTCAGCTGCAGCCATTTTCATTGGCTGCGTTTTAACGAGATACTGCGCCTGAGTATGGCCTGTTAGGGCAACTCCAACGCTGCCAATTAATCCGATAACAAGAGCAATTTTTAATGACTTCTTGTAAAACTCAATATGTTGTATACGAAGTAAGCAGTATGCACAAATACCCGCAACAAAAAACCCCGCCGTAGCAAGAGCCCCAGTTAAAACATGCGGATATTCAACCCATAATTGCCCATTCGTCAGCAATGCACTAAAATCATTCATCTCGGCACGGCCGTTATTTATTTGATATCCAACAGGATGCTGCATAAATGAATTAGCAGTCAAAATCCATAGAGCTGATAATGTTGTACCTACTGTTACCAGCCAAATACAGGCTAAATGCAACTTTTTAGAGAGCCGTTCCCAGCCAAAAATCCAAATACCGATAAATGTTGATTCCATAAAGAATGCAAGTAATGCCTCAATAGCTAGTGGTGCTCCAAAAACATCCCCTACCATACGAGAATAATCCGACCAGTTCATCCCAAATTGAAATTCTTGAATAATACCTGTTACAACACCCACGGCAAAGTTAATTAGGAATAAATGACCCCAAAACTTTGCCATTTTTTTGTAAATCTCGTTGTTTTTCATTACATAACGTGTTTCCATTAGTGCGACCATAAAAACAAGACCAATCGAAAGAGGAACAAAAAGAAAATGAAAGATGGTAGTCGCCGCAAACTGAATTCTTGCCAGCCACAATGGATCCATAATAATTCCCCCTATCTATTTTTCAAATTGTTCATGATGTCATCTTGTTCGATTATTCACAAAAAACAATTGCCTTGTGAGATTTCATCCAAACTAATTAGAAAAAGCACTACTGTTATAATTAATTTAGATATAACCTCACTTTCATTTTAGCAAATTTTCCCAGACAAAAACCGCTATTTTTCGTCAATTTTATGAACATTCAAAATTAAACTATTTTCAGTATTATTAACAAATAAAAGCGATTTCAAAAAAAAAATGCCTTTTACGGCATATCTCTGTTGATTTAATTAAAATAACATCTTTCTCTTGGAATAATATTACATACGGAAATGATGAAAGATGGGACCCTTTCCACTTTAAAAACGATGATCCCAATGTTTTTATCATCAACTAAAAAAGCATCCCCATGGGTAAAACTTGTTAAATCTTTTTCAATCATTAAAATAGATTTGATGATCGCTTCTTTTTCCTCGGATTCAAATGTGACATGTGGGGCAAATCTCAAAATCCATTCCTCCCCATCGATTGAAAAACGATACATAAAATCACCCCGTTTATGGAATTAATATTAGTTTAAGATATGACTTGGGACTGTTTTTATGTTTTTAAAAATGAGTTTTCAATCAATTCTAAATATTGTGCTTGAGGCACTTTTTTACCCAGGAAAAACGCTTACATTCCTTGACTGCCCTTTTTTCTTCGTGTATATTATAAGCATCATGATTCAGAATAGAATTATAATTTTAACTGATCTGCTTCATGAAAATATTTAACTTAGGTGCCTATGGTGTCTTGAAAGGTTTAGGAGGAAATAGTCTATGCAAAACGGTAAAGTTAAATGGTTCAACAATGAAAAAGGTTACGGTTTTATTGAAGTCGAAGGCGGGGACGATGTATTCGTACATTTCAGCTCTATCCAAGGTGATGGTTTTAAATCCTTAGAAGAAGGTCAAGAAGTTTCCTTCGAAATCGTTGAAGGAAATCGTGGACCACAAGCTGCAAACGTTGTAAAACTTTAATTTAAAAATACAATTTCAAAGGCTGGCACATTGCCAGCCTTTTTCTATGGTTAAAGCTATTTTTTATTTTCATATCTCCATTAACAACGGAATAAACATATTTCATCGAATCAGCTTAATCTTTTCCCAATTTCCCTAAGCTTTTCGCCAACTGTGCAATCAGCAATGCAAAAACGATGTGCAGCCCTTTTTCCCGATTCTTTTTTTAAATGTTGATGTAAAAAACAGCCCTTACAATATTGCTCCATAATTAATTGAACATTTTCAAACAGCTCTTTTTTCGTCATTTCCTTCACGCCACTTCCACCCCAAACTTCTAGAGTAATTGTGTTTTAGCGAATATCTCTTTTCCAAGTAGGGCTTGACTAGCCAGTTTGTCTGCTTCTTTATTGTCATTCCTAGAAATAACTTTATATGTTGGGACAATCCCAAGATTTTTAATTTTCTCTTCTATTCGGTCGAGCCAGCTATTTAAAACCTCTTCATAGCAAGGCCATTCTCCCTCAAGCTGTTTTAATACTCCCTGTGAATCCCCTTTGATTTCGCAGGGAAGGTGGTGAACCCCTAATTCCTCAAGTAAAGTAAGCGCAAAATAGAGGGCGGCATATTCAGCTTCATTATTCGTTTCGATTTCATCAAATTTTTCATTCGCACGAATTCGATACTTCTTCTTCCCTTGTTTAAAGAAAATGACTGCCCCAAGCCCAGCTTGATTGACTTCCTTCTGAAAACCTCCATCAAAGAAAAGGGTAACTTCATGCGGGTCTTCCTCAATTTCAGTATGAAGTTTTTTCACTTCCTTCAATGTCCACGATGTTCCGATTTCATCATAAAATACAAGGTTTATCGCTTTTCCGGACTTTTCAAGTTCCTCCCCTGTTTCGATCGCTAATTCACCAGAAATATATTCAGAGGAAAAAAGAACTTTATCATTCCCATTTAATTTGTACGTCCATTCTATTTTATATTTCATTATTTTCAGCCTTTCTCATCTTACTCTATCTTATTCATTATACTTATTAGTTATCATGCCCAGCTATCCAAAAGCAAAAAGCAAATTCTTTTTCATACATGACTTTGTTAATTTATGATAAACTTTCAGTAACTATTACCATTAGGATATGGAGGAAACAAGATTGATCGAAGTCTATATTGATGGTGCAAGTGCAGGAAATCCAGGACCAAGCGGAGCAGGTATCTTTATTAAAGGAAATGGGATCAATAAAAAATACTCGATTCCCCTCGGAACAATTTCAAATCATGAAGCAGAGTTTCAGGCGTTCCTCCATGCGTTAAAAATTTGCCTAGAACATAAATTCACCGTTGTGTCCTTTCGAACAGATTCAGAATTGGTAAACCGTGCGGTTGAAAAGGAATTTGTCAAAAACGAAATATTCGCCCCGATGCTGCAGGAAGCACTACAGCTTTCCAAACAGTTCGATTTGTTTTTTATGAAATGGATTCCCAGCCGTGAAAACAAAGTTGCTGATGAACTCGCAAGAAAGGCAATCCAAAAAAGCAAAACAGGAGAAAAATAACATCATGAAAAAAACATTTCTTGCTGATATCACTTTACTATTCGTTACGATCGTATGGGGTTCAACCTTTGTTTTGGTACAAAATGCCATCAGTTCCCTAAGACCATTTTCCTTTAATGGGATACGCTTTTTTATCGCTGCAGTTGTTCTCATTCTTTGGCTGGTTTTTTTTGAAAGGAAACAATTACGGTTGTTAAACAAGAAATTGGTATTTACCGGAATGTTTATCGGTTTTTGGCTTTTTCTCGGCTATGCAACTCAAACGGTTGGCTTGCTGTATACAACATCATCCAAGGCAGGATTTATTACAGGATTAAGTGTTGTGCTAGTTCCATTATTTTCAATGATCTTATTAAAACAAACTTTAAGTAAAAATGCTATTTTCGGGGTGATTATCGCAACCTTCGGGCTGTTTTTCCTTACGGCAACAGATATTTCAGGATTTAATATTGGTGATGTGTTGGTGTTAATATGTGCGCTTAGCTTTGCTCTGCATATTATTTTTACAGGAAAATTCACCGATCAATTTCCAACACTTCTACTGACTATTATCCAGCTTACCACTGTATCTTTGCTTTCGATTATTTCATCCTTGATGTTTGAAGACCTTAGGGCATCGCTCCAGTCGAATGTTTTATTTTCAAGTAACGTATTTATTGCACTGTTCATTACATCAGTATTTGCAACTGCGTTAGCCTTTTTAGCGCAAACAAATTTCCAAAAATTCACTACTACAACGAGAGTAGCAT
>JAUZQA010000019.1 GCA_030705665.1 Bacillota bacterium | reverse complement strand
TTTATGTCGTTTAAAGGGGAAAAAGAACTATAAAAAAATCGGGTTTTGTCGGTCTTTGCGCTTGCCTAGGAAATAAAAATATTTTATAAAATCTTCTTCATCGACAAGAAGGAGTTATACAGCAGAAACTTTTAAACTTTAGTTATTTTAGATGTTTTGAATGATTCCATATAAAAGTATTTATCATTTTTTCTTGGCGTGATTAACTAACATAAATAATCATAGGTTACCATTTAAAAATATGGTAACCTATGATTATTACTGAAAGGAGTGACAGAATTTGGTTAAGATTATTCCAGAGATTACACTTAATGATGGACTTACACTGCCGGTAATTGGTTTGGGTACATACACCCTAAAAGGGAATGAGGGTGCTAACGCGATCCACAGTGCAATTGATTTGGGTTATCGATTAATTGACTCCGCTTACAATTATGAGAATGAAGGGACAATCGGGGAAGCCTTGCGACGAAGTTCAGTTCCTAGAGACCAATTAAAAATCACATCCAAATTACCAGGTCGTTATCAGGAGTATGACAAAGCTGTTGCTACCATTCAAGAATCCTTGTATCGAGCAAACCTTGATTATTATGATTTATATTTGATTCACTGGCCAAATCCTAAACAGGGACACTACGTCGAAGCATGGCAAGCATTAATAGATGCGAAAAAATGGGGGTTAATCCGTTCAATTGGTGTTTGTAATTTCCTACCTGAACATATTGATACTCTTATTAAGGAAACGGGCGTTAAACCAAGTGTCAATCAAATAGAATTACATCCGTATTTTAATCAGGCAGAACAAAGGAAATACCATGAAGAAAATGACATTAAGACCCAATCTTGGAGCCCGCTTGGACGCCAAATGAATGATATCCTCCAAAATGACAATCTACAAAAGATTGCTGCAGAGCACAACAAGACTATTTCGCAAATTATTTTACGTTGGCACTATCAACTTGGGGCAGTTTCTATTCCTAAATCATCATCTCGGGCACGACAATTTGAAAATATATCGATCTTTGACTTTAGCCTTGATGAAACTGAAATGGGCATGATTTCAGGATTAACCCGCCCTAATGGCAGATTAAAAAATCAGGATCCTGCCATATACGAAGAGTTTTAAACCAATTCGCAGCTTAAACATAAAAGCGCAGCACTTAAATAATAAGTGCTGCGCTTTTTTTTTGACACAAATTTGCAAGATATGAGCAGCATTTACATAGTAGATATTTTATATTATAGAAATGAATAGAACCTTTTAGGAGAATGAAAATGAATTCACGTCCAATTATATCCATACAATTGTCAATCTTTGAGAAGTTCATTAATGTACTTTCTGTGTTATTAATCCTGAATATGTTCTTAACCATAATTTTTCAGTGGAACGTTTTGCCCTTTACAGTTCCGATTCATTTTAACGCAGCAGGAAATGTGGATGGATGGGGGAGTAAAGGAAGTCTCTGTATTCTTCCAATGATAGGATTGATTCTCTTTGTGGTGATTTCCGTCCTAGAGAGATTTCCGCACATATATAATTATCCGGTTATGATTACCGAAAAAAATGCTCCAAAGCTATATTTGGAAGCGAGAAGAATGCTGATCATATTAAATTTTGAAATGTTATTGCTTTTTTCTTACATTTCTTGGGGAACCGTTCAGGCAGCATACGGGAAGAATGTGATCAGTATGTGGACCATTCCTATTTTTCTAATAGTCATATTTTGCACCATTGGAATCTCACTGTATCGGCTTTTTAATTCTGACAAGAGTTGACTTCATCTGATTGAAAGAAACAAAGCAATTTTCAGGCATTACATGTGATAGATAAAGGAAAGTAATTGCTAGCAAAAGTATAGCGGACTTATAGAACCTTTGAAAAAACATCGAATGTCAAAGAATAATAAAAATTACTAGAAAAGTTTGACAACAATTGTTGAATGGTAAAGGTTTCTAGCAGTATAATAAAATTAATTGAATAGTTATCAAGAGTGGCTGAGAGATCTGGCTCATAGACGTCACAGCAACCTGCTAAACGCAAGGTGCTACAACCAGCAAAGCAAAGCTTTGGGTGATAAAACGGCGCAAAAACCCCTTTTCCATCCATCGGAACGGGGGTTTTTACTTTCTGACGAGATTTTTCAAAAATGACCAATATTTATGGGGAGAGATGGGACATGGACATTAATGGAGAGATTAGAGGTTACATGGCTCGAAATATGGGTAGAGAAGAATTTATTAAGTATGTTGCCACTGCGATTGAACATCAATTAAAGGAATGGGACGGGAATTACGAGGTATTTCTGTTAAAGTTAAAAAAATATGAGTTCATGATCAATAATGGAGATAAGTATTATCATGTAGAGATTTCCGAAAATGAACTCGACGCCCTGCAAAAGAGCAGTCCATTCGGACTTGACCGGAGAGTATGGAAGGAATTGGAGAAGCAAGGTCTTGAAGTTATAAGGGGCAGTGGAAATTATATTGAAACGATTTTAAATTAGTACATCTCTTTTTTTAAAAAAAGGTACATGATGGTGTTTTAGTTCATAAGCAAACAGGAATAGTATTAACAAAAAATCCTTCTGTGGAAGGATTTTTTTGTGGAAACAATCATTGCCCAATTCCGATATTCACCTACTAGAATTTTTGAAAGTTGTTTTCAAAAACGAAAATATTCATCAAGAGCTTTTAGCAAAGCATCAACATCTTTCTTTGTATTCATATGTGAAAAGCTGACTCTCAGAGCACTGTCAGCTAAATCGCGGCTTAATCCCAGTGATTCCAGCACAGAAGGTCCTCTTGAATGATTAGATTTACAAGCGGCTGCACTAGATACAAAAATATCTTTTGTATCAAGGAACTCTAACACTCTTTTGTTTTCGGTTCCTGGCAAAGAAAAATTTACGATGTGGGGTGCTCCTTGCTTCGTTGAATGTATAACCGCTTGAGGAAATATCTCTCCGATAGAATCGATACAATAATCACGAAGCTCTTTCATATGAAAGATATCTTCATTCAAATTGGAAAAGGTGATCCGTACCGCTTCCCCAAAACCGACAATCAGTGGGGTGCTCTCTGTCCCTGAACGTAAACCGTTTTCCTGTCCTCCGCCAAGGTTGACTGAGAACATGTTGATGCCATTTTTTACATACAGTGCACCTATACCTTTTGGACCATGTATTTTATGGGCGCTGATACTGATAAGGTCTGCACCCAAACTCGCAGCTGTAAAATTTAATTTTCCATAAGCCTGTACAGCATCGCAATGCAAGATTGCCGGAGATTTTTTTTGTTGAATGATCTGTTTTATCTTGCTTACAGGAAAGATACATCCTGTTTCATTATTGACAAGCATTACACTCACAAGCAATGTCTTCTCGTCGATCGCAGCTTGCAGCTCTCCTAAGTCAAGTTTGCCGTTTGGAGCGGAAATATATTTCACTTCCCAGCCACGCCTTTTTAAATCTCTTATAGATTTCATGACGGCAGCATGTTCAGCAACAGTGGTCACGATTCGATTTCCATTATTTGAATTGGCCCAACAAACGCCCTTAATAGCAAGATTGTCGGACTCGGTACCTCCAGAGGTAAAATAGATTTCCTCGGGTTCGACTTCAAGGGTACCAGAAATGATTTGACGAGCTTTTTCAAGCTCCAGCTTACTTTTTTTACCCAAACGATGTAAGGAAGAAGGATTTCCGTAAACTTCTGTCAGCATTTTAATAATCTTATTCGTTACATCAGGATATGGTTTCGTCGTTGAACAATTGTCCAAATAGATATCTTGCACTAGGATTCCCTCCTTGCATTCAATCTTAAAACTCACCAAGGTATTTGTAAAACAGCAGAGTCAATGAAGCTTATTAAGTTACTAATTGTCATGTTTCTTTCACATTTTCTTTAAGAAATTTTTACCAATTAGGGCTATAATAAAAGTATCTAAAAATTTATTGGAGGTGCTTTTGTTGTATATTTTACAAGTCTGTAACACCTTCTCCCAAGAGATTTTGTTAAAACAAAACTATGAAAGCCCTTACACTATCGAAAGCTTAATTGAATCGGCCAAGGATTGGCGGGAATGGTTTATTTATGATGATCATAAGAGAGCATTAAAAGGAAGTTATGTAAGCCATTCTATTATTCAGGATGGGGACAATACAATTTATAAGGTGTTTTTTGATGTGAAGTTAGCAAAACTATCCGAAGGTGAGCTAGCTGGTGCAAATGTTTAACCTAGAGCTGCTCAGCAGCTCTTTTTTTGTAAAATAAAAAGCCTAGATCAATCATTTTATTGTAATGATTGACCTAGGCTTGATCTTACTTAAACTCGCTTTGCTCCAACATATCTTGGATGCCAGTATGAATTGCTTGTGCTTGTGATGATAACTCCTCTTGATGAAGATGCCATGATCATTTTTCCATAACCAATGTATATAGCTACATGGGTTGGTGCACTTGCTTTTGTTGGTGCAAAGAACAATAAGTCGCCGGCCTGAAGACTAGAAGGTCTGTATCCATTACGGTAATACATTTGAGCAGCTGTACGATACAAGGTTCTTCCTGCTTTTGCATACGAATATTTCACTAATCCAGAGCAATCGAATCCGCTCGGTGACATTCCACCGTAGCGATACGGAACTCCAATGTTTGATTCTGCAATGTGAATGGCTTCTTTATGATAATTATAGGTTGCTGCTTCCGCTTTATCACCAATGTTGGCAAACAAAGAGCTTAAAGAAACAACGAAAGTGATAGCTAAGATGAATTTCTTAAGCATGATTGTTTCCTCCTAGTTGTGTGATTTGATGACTCAACTATACGAGAAAGTCATGACAAGGGCGTCACAGGCAAATTACAATTCTATTACAATACTATATTAATATAATTATCAGCTATAAAATCCAATTAAAGTGAAGAAAATGTGAAACTAATGAGTGCTTTTGTACGTAATTAAGATGTATGGAAGTATAATTTTGAGAATAAAAAGGAGGGATTTTAATGGGACATCGTTATTTTATGTATAAAGTGAGCAAGGATCTTCTTAATGAGATTAAATCGATGACGTATAAAGAACTGGCTGAAAAGTTTAAAAGTGAAGATGAAGAAAAGGAAGGCTGTTTTTATCTTGGAAACATACCAAAAGAAGAAATATGCGAGTTTGGGAGAATTTACTGGGATAACACGGCTGAAAGGATTATTTCCAAAGGTGTCCCATTATTTGAACGAGAAGAGGTAATGGAAAAGTTCTCAGATAATCAACCATATGTAGTTGGAAAAGCAGGTCTTTTAGAAACAATTGATATTTATCAAAACAAGGTGATATCCATTTATAAAAACTTACTTGTGGATGATAAAAATGGAAAGGCTGCTGAAAAACAAGAAAAATATCTCCGTTGCATCCTTAACGAATGGGAGCAGGGTTTTGCGTTAAATCTTAATGAAAATCAACATAGATTAACATCTTCTTGGAAGTACGAATACATTCTATTTGAACTGACAAGGTTACTGAAAACGATCGATTTTGAAAAAGACACCATTCTTTTTTATGGATGGTAATGGTTAAACTTTCACAGAAAATAAAAAGTATTCATTTCATCTTTAAGAAATATTGAACTTTAAACATTTTATAAACTCCAAATTGTTAAGGACAACCAATACTGGTTGTCCTCTTTTACCCATATATCAGTAGAATAGTTAGTAAATAATCTTCCTTTATGTTACATTGATTTATTTTTTCCCAAGTACTAATTGTAAATGTGCTGCACTGCTGCTGCCTGATCGAAAAGTTTTCGATTGTTTCCTGATAATAATTCTTTTTAACCACTTTTTTCGTTTATGTGATTGAATAAAACTAATCATACATAGTAAACTCATTGGGGCGCAATACCATACAAAGATAGATCCTCCATTATGGTAGAAGGGCATATAAGCTATCGACACTCCAAATAAAAGGAACGATAATATTAAGTAAATCCCAATACAGTTATGGTAAAAATTATAAAGAACAAATGTTTGTTTCCCTTTTTTAATAAATTGATTTAAATCTTTATCAATTCGATAATAAAGGAACAATGAAATTAGCAGGAAAAAAGCATAGAACGGCAGAGAATAAGCATATAAAGGCACACTCAGCAAACAGAAGTAAAAGCTCAATAAGAAGAAAACTCCTGAAATAAATAATGGAACTAAAAATCTGTATGCGTTTTCAATATTACCAAATTGCTTCAAACCCATTCCCCCTTGATTGTATTTTTTGGTCATTTATCATGTTATCAATGCATGAACATTTAATTTTCAATCATTATAACCAAAATCTTTTGTATAAAAACAAATAAGTGGATTCGAAACAAATATTGGAGATTACCTTTATTTTTTATAGAGGATATATTTTGAATGTGATCGAATGGGTTAATGAAATTATGTTTTTCATTAACAGATTTTGGTGAGTTAAAAACATAAGGTGTGAAGAAAGTATAAAAAAATATAACACAATTGACAATAGGATAAAAGACATATATTCTGAATTATCTGAAAATAATTGAATTTCCATAATCATTAATGAGGAATGACAGTTAGCAGCAAAATGCTATAGAATCAAGAAGAAATGTTTTACTGGAAATGAGGTAAACGAAAGGAAATGGTGGTATTTTGAAAATAACCGTTATGATTGCTGATGATAATTCCTTTATTCGCGAAGGAATGAAAATCATTTTAAATACATATGAGGAATTTGATGTCATCACGACTGTAAATGATGGTTTGGAGGCTGTAGATTTTTGCATAGCTCATGATGTTGATATTGCTCTGTTAGATGTCCGAATGCCAAATATGAATGGCGTGGAGGCAACGAAACTTTTAACGGAACAAACGAAGACGAAGCCATTGATCTTAACGACATTTGACGATGATGAATACATTTTTGATGCAATCAAAAATGGCGCGAAGGGTTATTTATTAAAAAATAATGATCCGGAGCAAATCCGTGATGCGATTAAAAGCGTGTATAATGGCAATACAGTCATGCAGGATGTAGTGCTTGAAAAACTAAAAGCAAACTTAGGAGAGAAGAAAGCGGAAACAAAGGTAGATAAGAGTCTTTTTACCGAGAGGGAACTCGATATAATGGGCCTTATTGCAAAAGGATTCTCGAATAAAGAAATAGCAAAACAGCTTTTTATCTCAGAAGGAACGATCGCTAACTATATTAGTGCGATTTTAGGAAAAACAGAACTTGAACACCGAACGCAGATTGCCATCTATTTTTTAACAGGAAAAGTTAATTAACCGAGGGATGAAGGATGGAATTTTGGCTGATTATCTGTAAATTGATATTATTTGTATACCTTGCTTTAACATACATACATTCTCCGATAACGAATATTCCTTGGGTTGTATTATCATTTTTAATCTATCTTTGTTTGAATATTGCTATTTACATTGTTAAAAAAGAAATAAGTAAAAAAGTGATTCTGCTTTTATCAATCTTGCAGATCGGCTGTTCCTATTATGCGGTGCAGCCTTTGTTCCTGATCCTTGTACCGCTAAATATATGTGAACTATCTGCTTTTTATATAAAGAAAAAGGGCGCATTATTTGTCATTCTTCTTTTGCCGCTGAGCTGGATTTCAATGAAAATTGCATATCAATATGGCCTTGTTTCATTGTTTAGTTTCGTTATATATACAATGCTTTCTCAATTTACCTCAAGACTTCAGCATCAGGAAAATCAGCTGGATCAGATGAGAAAAGACTTGGCAAAGTTATCAAAGAGTCTAAATGAAAATAAAGAATTTATCCGCCAGTCTGAATATACGTTTAAACTGGAGGAACGGAATCGGCTTGCACAGGTGTTTCATGATAATATTGGTCACGCGATGACTGGTGCACTGATCCAAATGGAAGCTTCAAAACGATTGCTTGACAGGGATAAAATCAAGGCTCAAGAGCTGCTGCAAAATGCGATCAATATCTCAAAAGAAGGTATTGAAAATATACGAGTGACCTTAAAAAGCTTAAAGCCACCTTCAGAGCAAATGGGAATTAATCGTTTAAAATTATTTGTCGATGAATTTTCTGCAAAACACTCACTTTCCATTCCTTTTGTTTATAAAGGCAATATCGAAAGAATCACGCCCATCCAGTGGAAGGTCATTCAAGAGAATGTTACGGAGGCATTGACCAACTCCCTTAAATATTCGTACGCAACAATTATTTCAATTGAGCTGCACGTATTAAATACGATGGTAAAAGCCGAAATAAAGGATAATGGAAAAGGGGCAGAAAAAATCAAAAAAGGAATGGGGATTATTGGGATGGAGGAAAGGGCCGCTTCTATTAATGGAACGATTATTGTTGATGGAACGGAGGGTTTCGCAGTTCGGATGCTGCTTCCCATTCAATCATGAAAAAATTAATGATCAAGATATGAAGATTCTCATGTGAAAAGGGTGAAGTCCTGCACTTAAGCAGGTTCATCCTTTTTTATATACTTAGAACATAAAGAATGAGAGGTGACTCAATCGTGAATGTCTTAGAATTGAAAAACCTTACGAAGAAATTTGCTGATTTCATTGCCGTCGACAATATTTCCTTAAACATAGCTGAAGGAGAAATATTTGGATTTCTGGGATCAAATGGTGCAGGTAAGAGTACGACGATTAACATGATTGCCGGTTTACTGAGAATAAGCGATGGTGAAATTAACATTCTTGGTAAGAATATCGCCAAACACAGCAGGCTCGCAAAGATGAATATTGGCATTGTTCCACAGGATATAGCCATTTATGAGGAACTGACAGCAAAGGAAAATGTGAGCTTCTTTGCTGGTTTATATGGCTTGCGGGGCGACACTTTGAAAGAAAAGGTCGATGATGCACTTCGATTTGTCGGGCTAAGTGAAAAGCAGGATGAATATCCCAAGAATTTTTCTGGGGGGATGAAAAGGAGACTGAACATTGCCTGTGCGATTGCTCATCGGCCTAAGTTGATTATCATGGATGAGCCGACTGTCGGGATTGACCCTCAATCACGGAATTATATCCTTGAATCAATCCGCAAACTGAACAACATGGGCTGTACGATTATTTATACCAGTCACTATATGGAGGAAGTCGAGGAAATCTGCTCAAGAATTGCGATTATCGATCATGGGAAAATTATCGCAGAGGGTACGAAGGAACAATTGATAGCGATCATCACGAATACAAAAGACATATGGATTGAAGTAAAATCAACTGAAAATTTGAGGCTTGACCAAATAAAACAGATTACTGGAGTAAGATCGGTTCAAGTAGATGAGAATGTACTAAAAGTCAATTCAGAGATCGATGTTAATAATTTGAACAAAATCATTCACCATTTTATGAACCATGAAATTGAAATTAGTTCATTAGAAGAAAAGGAACCAAATCTTGAAACTGTTTTTCTAACCCTGACAGGAAGAAACTTACGAGATTTATAACCTAAGGGAGGAACAACCCTTGAATATATGGAATATCGCATTGAAGGAAATCAAGCAGAATATCCGTGATCGGCGTACATTTCTATTTATGCTTGCATTCCCAATCGTCTTAATGTTAATTCTTGGCACATCCTTAAGTAATGCTTTTAATCAAAAAATTTCGGTTGATAACATTAGGGTTTTGTATAAAAGCACTGCAGACCCCTCCGTTACAGCATCATTTGAAGCATTTGCGAATGAAGCAGCGAAGTCAGGAATCCATTTTAAACGGACGACTAATCATATGGATGGAAAAAAAGAAGTAAAGGAAAATAACTACACTGCCTACGTTGAAATCAGTGATAAGGGAATTCAACTGTATAGCAGCGACCAAAATAATATTGAAGAAAGTATTGTTCAAGGAATGCTTAAGGCCTATGCAGATAAATTTAACGTCGCGGCAGCAATTGCAAGTATAGCTCCTGACAAAGTAAACATCATCATGAAGGATGAACAAAAAAATAATTTTATTCAAGTACGCTCATTAAAGGAAGCAAAGCAGCAAAGTTCGATGGACTATTATGCCGTGGCAATGACCACAATGATAGCCTTATATGGAGCGATTTACGCAAGTTCGCTGATCCGCAGTGAAAGGGTACGGAATACGGCGCTTCGATTAGTGGCAGCGCCGATTGGAAAGGGAGAGATTTTTCTGGGGAAAATTCTCGGATACCTTTTTGTAAATGCTTTATGTTTGCTTGGTGTCATCATCTTCAGCCATTTTGTTTTTAAAGCGAATTGGGGAGACCATCTTGTCATTGTATTTGTTTTGTTATTATCGGAAGTCTTCCTGGCGCTCAGCTTAGGTTTAGGTATTAGTTATATGGCAAAAACTCCTGATGCTTCAAGAATGATCATCATGGTCTTCCTCCAACTATCTTCTTTTTTTGGGGGAGCTTATTTTAAAATCGAAAATGAAGCAGGAATCTTAGGGTTCATTACAAATCTATCACCGCTTACGTGGGCGAATCAGGCGATTACCAAAATCATTTATATGAATGATTTCGGTTCAGTACTTCCAGCTATCAGCCTGAATTTGGGAATATCCGTTCTTTTCTTAGGAATAGCCATTGTTCTATTTCAAAGACGGGAGGGTTTATAGTGAAAGATATATTTTGGTTAATGAAAAAAATATTGAAAGTCACGTTTAGCAAAAAAAGAAATATTGTTATTTATTTTGGAGTACCGCTAATCGGAATTTTGATCTCTTTTCTTGTTTATGGTAATCCACGATCCGAGGTTCTAAAAGTGGGGGTGGTTAATCAGGATCGTCAGGCGATTGCGAATGACACTGTCCGTTTTTTAGCAAATCTACAAAATGTACATGTTGAAAAAATCAATGAAAGTACAGTCAATGAAAAAATTTCTAACGGAGCCCTCGACTGTGTCATCATTTTAAATAAGGGTTTTTCAGAAAGAATCATATCAGGAAAACCAGATAACATCCAAATCGTTGCCATCAAAGGGGAGGAAGTTACGGGGTTTGTTAAGCCCTATTTGTATCAGTATCTCGATAATATCCTCCTTATCGGAAAAGCTTCGTCTGGTGATAAAAACACCTTTGAAAAAATGTACACGAACTATCAAAAGGATCATTTTAAATTATTAACAAAGTCGTTAAAGGATACTTCCAAGAGTAAAAAAATGACCTATCAGACGTTAGGATTCCTAATTATGATCATGTTAATGTCCGCTGGTAATTTTTCTGAAATTATCATTAAAGAAAAGGAAAACAGAACGTATTTCCGATTGTTATCATCACCTATTAGCGCCAGAAAATATCTGTTATCCAATATTGCTGTTAGTTTGCTTGTCATGATAGTGCAAATCCTCTGTACTTTATTTTTCGTAACTACAATCTTTCATATAGATATGTATGTTTCCTTTTGGCAAATGACCGCTGTGTTAGTATTATTTGCCGTAGTGGCAATAGGGTTATCGTTAATGCTTGTTTCTTTCGCTAGCAGTTCTGCTTCCGTTAATGCATTGCAAAACTTAGTTGCAACTCCAACATGCTTGCTCGCTGGTTGCTTTTGGCCGGTAGAGATCATGCCTAAAGCCATTCAAAAACTAGCTGATTTTCTCCCACAGCGCTGGACATTAGACACGATTAGTAAATTGCAGCAAGGCAATCATTTTGATACTTTGTATCTTAATTATTTGATTTTGGCGGTTTTTGCGGTTGCCTTTTTCTTAGTTGCTGTCTACAAATTTGGTAAAAGTAATAGTGTTAAAAACTTTGTGTAACAGGAGCAAACAAGATAACGTCAAGATATTGTAAAAATAATGATGCCTAGGAACTTGAAAAAAAAGTAGAATATACAATGGGAATACATGTTTCGTAACTTGAAAGGATGTATTATGATAGGGTAATCAAATAGGGGAGGCTAATCGCTAAATTATATATAATGAATTTTCTCATCTAAAAAGACTTAAAGGAGCGTCTATGTATGTTAAGGCTGTTTAAGTATTTAAAACCGTTTACTGCCATGATCATTGCTGTACTGGCCTTTGTATTTTTGCAGACATTGAGTGATCTCTATCTGCCGACCTTGATGTCAGATATCATCAACAAAGGAGTCATGCAGGGCGATACTGGGGAAATTATGAAAATTGGCGGGCTCATGCTTTTATTTGCCGGAGGGGGAGCTGTTTGTGCCATTATTGCTAGTTTGCTTTCATCAAAAACTGCGGTAGGCCTGGGCACAATCCTAAGAAGCAATGTTTTTAAAAGAGTTGAGAGCTTTTCGCTGCATGAAATTGATAAGTTCGGAACCGCAACACTAATCACAAGAACAACAAATGATATTAACCAAGTTCAAATGGTTTTAATCATGATCCTGCGGATGATGATCAGTGCCCCAATGATGGCCATTGGCGGAATTATTATGGCTTTACGTGAAGACAGGCAGCTTACATGGGTATTAGCTATTGCGATCCCGATTTTGGCTGGTGTTATTGCGGTAATTGCCTCACGTATGATTCCACTTTTTAGAAAGATTCAAGGAAAAATAGATAGAATCAATCTAGTTTTACGGGAAAAACTTGTTGGAATTCGTGTTATTCGAGCATTTAATATGGTTGAACATGAAGCCAAGCGATTTGAAGATGCCAATGTGGATTTAACAGAAAATTATATAAAAGTAAATAAAATCATGGCATTCATGATGCCGTCGATCATGCTGGTCATGAACTTTACATCACTTGCGGTATTATGGTTCGGAGGAATCTTTATCAGCAAGGGCAGCATGGACTTGGGGGCATTATCGGCATTTACTCAGTATGCGATGCAAATCATGTTTTCGATGCTGATGCTTTCATTAATGTTTATCATGGTACCAAGAGCCCAGGCAGCTGCAGTACGTATTAATGAAGTACTTGAAACTCCCCCAGGAATAACGGATAAAGAAGGCGTGAAAGAGTCGTTCACACAGAAAGGCTATGTCGAATTTAAAGATGTCACTTTTACTTATCAAGGTGCTGAACAGCCTGCATTACGGGACATCTCGTTTTCGGCTAAGCCTGGCGAGGTAACGGCGATCATCGGAAGTACAGGAGCGGGCAAGTCCACTTTAATAAACTTGATACCAAGATTCTATGACGTGGACAGCGGTAGTGTTTTGATTGACGGGGTGGATGTCAGGGAAATGTCGCAGGAGACTCTCCGAGCCAAAATTGGCTTTGTTCCGCAAAAAGCTGTTCTGTTTTCAGGAACGATTAGTGAAAACATCAGATTTAGCAATAAGCAGGTCTCAGATGCTGACATTAAACATGCGGCAGAAATTGCCCAGGCCACTGAATTTATTGAGGGCATGGATGAAGGCTTTGATCATGAAATTTCTCAGGGTGGTACAAACGTTTCAGGGGGACAAAAACAGCGTCTCTCTATTGCAAGGGCGTTAGTTAGAAAACCTGAAGTCTACGTGTTTGATGATAGTTTTTCCGCACTGGATTTCAAGACTGATGCACGTCTGCGGGCAGCACTTAAACAAGAAACAACGGATGCAACAGTCATTATTGTTGCCCAGAGGGTTGGAACAGTAAGGGATGCCGATCGTATCATTGTCCTTAATGAAGGTGTAATTGCCGGCATTGGAACACATAAGGAATTATTAGAATCAAGCAAGGTCTATCAGGAAATTGTTTCCTCACAACTGTCTGAGGAGGAGATTGCATGAGTGAACAGAGCAAAAATCAGAGTGGCGGCAGAGGTCGAGGACCTGGCGGCGGCGGCTTTGGCGGCGGCGGTCATTTTGGTGCACCGGTACAAAAAGCCAAGGATTTTAAAGGAACGCTAAAAAGGCTTTTGAGATATTTAAAACCACATACTTTAAATTTAATCATGGTTTTGGTCTTTGCCATTGCTAGTACGTCATTCACCATCGCGGCACCAAAAATTATGAGTAAAGCGATGAACAGATTACAGGATGCCTATATGGCAAAAATGATGCTGGAGAAAATGTCGGATGCTCAAAAATCAGCAGTAGATCAAGTAAATAAGCAAATGAAACAGATGCAACAGATGCAGATGAAGCAGATGCAACAAACACCGAATGCCCAGGCTCCACAGCCCCAGCAGCAGGCAAAGGTGGATCCTGAAACCGCAAAAGCGATCCAAGAGTTTATGAAACTGCCGATGCTAAGTACGGTGAAAAATGCTGATCAAAAAGCGGATATCGTCCAAAAAATGCTGGACTTAAGTAAAAAGATGCCTTCACAATCAACTTCTGGTGCCAAGAATGTTAAATTGACTCAGGCCCAAATTGATGGGGCTGTTAAGGCAATAAGAGAGACGAATGGAAAATATGACTTTCATTATATCGGTAACATCGCCTTAATTTTGTTGGGAATGTATGTGATAAGCTCCCTCTTCAGTTTAGTGATGGGGCTAGTGATGTCAGGGGTAGCTCAGAAAACGGTACGGGATTTGCGCAGGGAAGTAGATCAAAAACTTGCCAAACTGCCGCTGAAATATTTTGACAGCCATCCCCATGGCGATATATTAAGCCGTGTGACCAATGACCTGGACACTGTAGCCAATACATTGCAGCAAAGTTTGACCCAAATTATTACATCAGTTATTACGATTATTGGCTACATTATCATGATGTTGACAATCAGCCCGATCCTCACATTGATCATGTTGATTACATTGCCATTGTATGTTGTCTCAACGGCAGTTGTTGCCAAAAGATCTCAGAAATACTTCGCCTCCCAGCAAAAAGAATTGGGAGATCTCAGCGGTCATGTGGAAGAAATGTATACGGGACATAAAATTGTTAAGGCTTTTGGCCGTGAAAAAGATTCAATTGAACGTTTTGAGGAAATTAATAAAAACTTATATGCTGCAGGCTGGAAAGCGCAATTTATCTCGGGTATGATGTTTCCCCTCATGAACTTCGTCAGTAATTTAGGATACGTTGGAATCTGTATCGTAGGGGGACTTTGGATTACTAAAAATCTTTTAGGTTTAGGGGACATCCTGGCGTTTATCCAATATTCCCGTTCCTTTACGATGCCAATTGCGCAAACGGCCCAGATTGCTAATATTATTCAGTCAACAGTCGCGTGTGCCGAACGTGTTTTTGAAATTCTCGATGAGTCCGAAGAAATTCCTGAATCCTCAAATCCTAAAGTGATTGATTTCCCTAAGGGAGAGGTAAAATTTGATCACGTTGATTTTCGCTACAAAGAAGAAGTGCCGTTAATTGAAGATATGAGCCTAGACGTAAAACCTGGGCACACCATTGCCATAGTTGGGCCTACCGGAGCTGGCAAAACCACATTAGTTAACTTGTTAATGCGTTTCTATGAAATCAATGCAGGTAAAATCAGTATCGACAATGTGGACATTAGGGATATGAAGCGGGAAGAATTAAGGAAAATGTTTGGGATGGTGCTGCAAGATACTTGGCTATTTAACGGAACCATTAAGGATAATATTGGCTATGCCAAGCAAGGAGCATCAATGGAAGAAATCGTAAGGGCAGCCAAAGCCGCTCACGCAGATCATTTTATTCGAACATTGCCTGATGGCTATGACACTGTCCTAAATGAAGAAGCAACCAATATTTCACAGGGACAAAAGCAACTGCTCACCATTGCTCGAGCCATTCTTGCCGATCCAACGATTCTGATCCTTGATGAAGCAACCAGCAGCGTAGATACGAGAACCGAAGTATTAATTCAAAGAGCCATGTCCAATCTAATGGAAGGCCGCACAAGTTTTGTTATTGCGCACAGACTTTCAACGATTCGTGATGCTGAACTAATCCTTGTGATGAACAAAGGTAAAATTATTGAAATGGGCAACCATCAGGAATTGATTGCAAAAGGCGGCTTCTACGCTGACCTATACAACAGCCAATTTACCGGACAAAACTTAGAAACAGATGCTATTTAATGGCAGGGAAGAATCAAAAAGACCAACTCAAACCTGATTTTGAGTTGGTTTTTTTCTGGGCTGTGTTGAAGGTTTAAAGACTTGAGCTACCCTTTTCAATCGTTCAAATTAAC
>JAUZQA010000189.1 GCA_030705665.1 Bacillota bacterium | reverse complement strand
TTTTGAATAGTATGTTAACGGTTGGAAAATTTGCTCAATTTCCAAAACTAATAAACTATAATAATAGTGTAAAGAAGGTTTAATAATACTTTTTCAAAAGGGGTCCTTTATATGTTTAATAAATTTCTAAGAGAGAACAAAGTTGCCGCCTACATTCTCACGGTGTTGCGTTTGTATCTTGGATATGAATGGTTAATGGCTGGATTCCACAAAATTACCGGCGGGTTCGATGCAACAGGATTCATAAAAGGAGCCATCGCCAATCCAGTGAAAGGTCCTGACGGGGGCATGGTTTACGCCACTTACGTTGGATTTTTGAAACATTTTGCAATGCCAAATGCCCATATATTTAATGTTCTGGTTCCTTGGGGAGAATTTCTTGTTGGTTTGGGATTAATTCTCGGATGCTTGACAACCGCAGCTGTATTCTTTGGATTGGTGATGAACTTCGCATATATGATGGCTGGAACTGTTTCTACGAATCCATGGGATATTTTACTAGGCATTTTCATTCTAGCTGCAGGACTTAACGCTGGAAGAGTAGGTCTTGATCGCTGGTTAATCCCTGATATTCGCAAATATGCAGCAATAGGAAAAAAAGAAAATCACGCCGATAAACACACCGTTTAACCTAACTAGTGCCTCACTCTTTAATAGTGTGAGGCACTTTTATTATTAGAGAACAAAAAGAATGAGAATATTTAAAAGTCAAGCTACATATACTTCATTATTTCTTTGAGTAATATGTCAGGAAAAATATAATAACGAAGGAGAAAAAAATGTTCTCAAATAAAGCTGCCGCTAAAATAGTGGGAGTACTGTTTATACTTGCTGCCGTTACGGCGATCATAGGCCTAAAATTATATGCTCCTATCCTAAACAGTCATGATTACTTGATTAATGGCTCAGAGTACGCGAACCAGGTGATAGTAGGAGCCCTGATGGAGTTAATTCTTGTCGTATCAGCGGTTGGAACTGCAACGACCATGTTTCCATTTTTAAGGAAGTACAATGAAACGATCGCACTTTGGCATGTTTGCTTCAGGTTTCTTGAAGCGATTATCATTACGGTTGGTGTAGTCAGCGTACTGTCCTTATTGACCTTAAGCCGAGAATATGTGGCAGCGGGGGCCCCGGACATCGGCTCCTTTCAAGCCTCTGGAACTTTATTAAAAGCAATACATGACTGGACATTTTTGCTTGGTCCTAATTTCATGCTTGGCATTAATACGATGATGTACAGTTATTTATTTTATAAATCCAGGCTCTTACCAAGATTTATCCCCATCTTGGGAATGACAGGGGCCGCTCTTGTTTCTCTTGCTGCCATACTAGAAATGTTTGGTGTTTTTTCTCAAATTTCTGTTTGGGGTGCAGTTTTGTCTCTTCCAGTTTTTGCGAATGAAATGATTTTAGCGGTATGGCTCATCATGAAAGGATTCAATGAATCTGCACTTGCTTCTATGTCTGCAAAAAAATAACGAAGTACCTAAAAAAGCCCGTCTACAGCAATAAAAATAAAATAGTGTAATTGATTGAAGTTCCATTTCTATCACCTATTGATCGATTATAAAATATATCGTAGTGATATAAATTTTATATTTAACATTTCTCCTCATTCAAGTTATGATATTAACATCATGCTGATAGGGGGAATTCACATGTCAAACAAAGTTCAATCAGGTAAATTAATCGTGGGAGAAATAAATGAAAACTGGACAGGGGATGCCCGTTTTTACGAATATACTACCGCAGCAGATCCAATTGGCAGCGGCATTATCAGTCAAGTCCCTGCTAAAGAATTTTCACCAGAATTATATAACTCAGGGGAAACTCGGATTGTAACACTAGACCTTTCAAAAGAATTAAGAACGGAATATCCGGCAACAAGCCCATCACTTCTTGCTAACTTTATCCGAATTAATGCTGGAGATTCGCTTCAAACACAGCCAAACGCAACAAGCGAACTTTATTATATTATTTCTGGAGCAGGCAGCACAGAAGTAAATAATGAAACAATCAACTGGAGGAAAGGTGACTTCTTAACACTTCCAGCTGGTTCAGTTAGTCGTCACATTGCTAAAGAAGATACAACCATCTACTATATCTTAGATACACCATTGCTTGATTACCTTGGTGCCAAAGCAACAGAAGCACGCTTCACACCAACCCTTTTTACAGCTGAAGCAGCAAAGGCTAAGTTGGACGAGGTAGCTAGTGCACCTGATGCTCATACGAAGAATCGCATTTCGATTTTATTAAACAACCAAAAATTTGACCAAACACTTACCATTACGCACGTATTATGGGCAATGTTTGGTATCGTTCCAGTGGGATCTAACCAAGCTCCGCATAGCCATAAATCAGTAGCGCTTGATTTTGTCGCATACGCAGCACCAGGTACGTATACATTGGTTGGAGATAAAATTGACCCCATCACTCAACAAATTATTGATCCGATCCGCATTGATTGGGTAACAGGAAAAGCTTTTGTTACACCACCTGGATTATGGCACTCTCACCATAATGAATCCGGAGAAGCAGCGTTTATTATCCCAATTCAAGATGCTGGTCTTCAAACCTATCTCCGTACATTGGATATTCAATTTGCGCATTACACTGAAGAATAGAAATTACGGGCTCTGTAAGATGGGCCTTACTTTCTTTAACTAAAATAGAAAAATGGACCATTAACGAAACCACGATAAAGCATTGGGGTTTCCAGTGATGGTCCATTTTGCATTTTCTATCAAGAAAGGATAAAGAGATGAGAGTTGCTAAGTTTTGTGAGCGAAACATTCAATTAACTGAGACAGGCAAAGCCATTGAAAGCTTAAGGCGGAAATATAACGAGCATGTTGAAGTTCGTGTCGTTGATTGCTTCAGACGATGCTTAAAATGCAGGGTACAGCCATTTTGCCGGATTCAGCTTACAACCATTGAAGCAAGTGATGGGGAATCCTTGGTAAAACAAATTCTTCAGGCTGTTCAAAAAGAAAACTCATAAAAATCAATATTTTAGACTTTTGCTTGGAAGAGATCAGTACTGCTACCCAATTTACTCAGCGATACTTCAAACAGTAGTATCAGATGAAGAGATTCTTGAAATGTTTTACACGTTTTTCGAACAAAATATGTCCTTAAAATTCACGGCTTCAAGGCTGCACGTCCATATTAATACGCTGTATTACCGAATTAAAAAGCTAGCTGAGTTAACAGAATTGAACTTAAAATATTTCCCGAATGTTGTTAGTTTGTATTTAGCTCTATATTTTTTTGGATTATCATACAAAAAGATATGGTAAATATTGAAAAACTTTGGATATATATCCATAGAAAGGGCTTACATACTCCTTTATCATGATAGAAGGAGAGAAACGAAGAAAAAAACATGTCCGAAGTTGTTTCTCTTTATATATGTCTAAGTAAAGGTGTGTGTAGGAATGATAACAGCCCATGTAAAAAAGAGATTAATAGAAATCGTCGGTGTTGAAAATTACGATGATTCAAAGGCCGGTCGGCTAGTATATTCGTATGACGCGACTCCTCAGTTCCAATCGATGCCAGATGGGGTGATATCTCCTTATGACGCAAAACAAGTTTCTGACATTGTAAAAGTTTGCAATGAGCATAACGTTGCAATCGTCCCCCGTGGCTCCGGTACAAACCTTTGTGCAGGTACTTGCCCAACTGAAGGCGGACTTGTTTTGTTGTTTCGTCATATGAACCGAATTTTGGATATTGATGAGGAAAATTTGACAGTTACTGTTCAGCCTGGTGTGGTTACACTCAATATGATCAATCAGGTGGAAGCAAAAGGTATGTTCTATCCTCCAGATCCAAGCTCTATGAAGATTTCGACGATTGGCGGCAATATTAACGAAAATTCCGGTGGCTTGCGAGGCTTAAAATACGGGGTAACCCGGGATTATGTCATCTCCCTTGAAATTGTACTCGCTAATGGTGACATTATCCGTACAGGCGGCAAGCTGGCAAAAGACGTGGCTGGTTATGATTTGACCCGATTATTCGTCGGTTCTGAAGGAACTTTAGGTATCATCACTGAAGCGACTCTAAAATTAATTCCTATGCCAGAAACGAAGAGAACAATGCTGGCTCTATATCAGGATATTGATGCTGCGGCACGTTCTGTTTCAAAAGTAATTGCCAATAAGATTATCCCAACCACTCTGGAATTTTTAGATCAGCCGACACTTCAAGTTGTAGAAGACTTTGCGAAGATAGGCTTGCCGACTAATGTACAAGCGGTGCTTTTAATTGAACAAGATGGCCCTCTTCAAGTGGTTGAGCGTGATATGAAAAGTATTTCCGAGATTTGTAAAATGGAACATGCCGTATCTGTTGAAGTGGCACAATCTGAGGAGCAAGCAATGGCATTAAGAACAGCACGCCGTGCGGCTTTATCGGCACTAGCTCGTTTGAAACCAACAACCATTTTGGAGGATGCAACTGTTCCACGTTCTGAAATTGCGAAGATGGTTCGTGCCATAAATGAAATCGCAAAAAAATACGATGTCAATATTTGTACATTTGGTCATGCCGGAGATGGAAATCTCCATCCAACCTGTCCAACAGATTCACGTAACCACGATGAAATTGAACGTGTGGAAAAGGCATTCGCTGAAATATTTGAAAAAGCGGTTGAACTTGGCGGCACTATTACAGGTGAACACGGCGTTGGTGTCATGAAAGCCCCTTATCTTGAATTAAAGCTCGGAAAAGAGGGGATTGCAGCAATGAAAGCTATAAAAGCTGCCTTTGATCCAAATAACATTATGAACCCTGGTAAGGTATTTGCTAAAGATTCTCGTAAACGGGTGGTGGTAACAAGATGACAACCTTGAAAGAACGTAACAGCATCCAGGAACAGTTTAAAGAACGGATGGATGAAGATCAGCTATTGAATTGTATGCGCTGTGGCTTTTGCTTGCCGTCTTGCCCAACGTATATCGAGTCAGGCTTCAAAGAGTCTCATTCTCCACGCGGGCGTATCGCGCTTATGAAGGCTGTCGTTGATGGTTTAATTGAGCCGAATGAAGATGTAGAGCGTACGTTGGAACTTTGTCTTGGCTGTCGTGCTTGTGAGCCTGTTTGTCCATCAGGTGTTAAATATGGCCATTTATTGGAAGAGGCACGAGATATTATTAATCAAAACAAAAAACATTCACTGCCTGTACGTGTAGTGCGTAAGGCTGTATTTCAAGGGCTTTTTCCGCATCAAAACCGTATGCGGTTGGCAACAGGTCTTCTTGGTGTATATCAACGCTCAGGCTTACAAACCGTTGCTCGTAAAACGGGTTTCTTAAAGCTTTTGCCTGATAACCTGGCTACGATTGAAAAAGTACTTCCAAAGGCGCCAACGATGAAGGAAATGGCTAACCGTCCTACTCGTTTAGTGGCTGACGGAATTCTGAAAAAACGAGTTGCCTTCTTTTCCGGATGTTTAATGGATACAATGTTTCTCGATACAAATAATGCGACGATGAAACTATTGCAAATGGCGGGATGTGAAGTTGTCATTCCTCAAAATCAAGCCTGCTGCGGGGCTTTGCATGGGCATAGTGGTGAAAAAGATGCTGCGAAGGGTCTATCTAAACGTAATATCAAAGCGTTTGAAGAACTTGAAATAGACTACATTATCACAAATGCGGGTGGATGTGGAGCCTTTCTGATTGACTATGATCACCTGCTCAAAGATGATCCTGAATGGAAAGATCGTGCAGAAGCATTTGTTGTAAAATTGAGAGATATTTCCACTCTGCTTGTTGAACTTAAATTTTTTGAATACCCGCTACACTTACCAGCACAAGTGATTACTTATCAAGATTCTTGTCACTTACGAAATGTAATGGGAGTATCCGGTGATCCCCGTGTCCTTCTTAAAGCGATTAAAGGTGCAGAGTTCCGCGAGACGAAAGATTCAGACCGTTGCTGTGGCTCAGCTGGTATTTATAACATTATAGAATCAGAGATGTCGATGCAAATTCTGGATCACAAAATGGAGAATGTAAAAGCAAGTGATGCAACAACGATAGTTACTGCGAACCCAGGCTGCTTATTGCAAATGAAGCTTGGTATTGAGCGAGAGGGCTTATCTGACAAGATGCGTGCCATACATATTGCGGATCTGCTGTTAGAAGCTGCGGAGTACGCTCAAAAGATATAGTTCATGTTAGTGCTCTCTTATTTCAGGAATAGATTGAAACCGCTCTCCCGTGGTTAAGGCAAAAATTAGAATTTATTATTTAGTAGTTTAAAAATAAAAAAAAGAGGTGTTTTGGATGACATGGCAGCAAAATTTTACACCTATTGGGAATAGTTTAATACTATCTGGTCTGGTAGCTTTAATCCCGATTTTATACTTTTTCTGGGCATTAGCAATTAAACGTATGAAAGGGTATATGGCTGGAATTACGACGCTGCTTGTTGCGTTGGCAGTTTCCATAATTGCCTATAAAATGCCGGCGGGCACCGCTATTATGTCAGCAAGCCAGGGTGCAGTTTATGGCGTTCTCCCAATCGGCTGGATTATCATCACTTCTGTATTTCTTTATAAATTAACAGTAAAAACTGGGCAATTTGATATTATCCGTAATTCTGTATTATCCATTACAGATGACCGCCGCTTACAAGCGCTTTTAGTAGCTTTTTCGTTCGGGGCCTTCCTTGAAGGGGCTGCAGGTTTTGGCGCACCAGTTGCGATTTCGGCAGCATTGCTTGTAGGACTAGGATTTAACCCATTATACGCGGCAGGACTTTGTTTATTAGCAAATACAGCTCCTGTAGCCTTTGGTGCAATTGGTATTCCAATTACAGCAATGGAAGGGCCAACAGGCATTCCGGCTATGGAAATTTCCAAAATGGTCGGTCGTCAATTGCCGCTCATCTCTGTATTTATCCCTTTGTATCTAATTATTATTATGGCTGGCTTTAAGAAAGCGCTTGAGGTATTGCCTGCTATTTTAGTTTCAGGAATATCATTTGCTTTTACACAATATCTAAGCTCCAATTTTATCGGACCTGAGCTTCCGGATATTTTATCTGCATTAGTTTCATTATTCGCTACGGCGATTTTCTTGAAGTTTTGGAAACCAAAAACGACTTTCCGTTTCCAATCCGAAGCTGAAGCTGAAGTTGCAGCCACAGCTGTCAATCTTCATGAAAAACATACACCTGGTGAAGTTTTTAAAGCCTGGTCTCCATTTTTAATCTTAACAGCTTTTATTTCTCTATGGGGTGTTCCTCAGGTGAAAGCAGCTTTAACAGGTCATTACGAAGGTGCATCAGGTGTTTTGAAAGCAGTTAACGCTCTTGGAAGCAGCTTAACGTTCGCCCCTTCCGTCCCTGGTTTAAATAATTTGATTCTAAATGGAAAGGGTGTTCCAATCCCGGCTGTTTATAAGTTAGAAGTTTTGGGAGCTGCGGGAACAGCTATTCTTTTGGCAGCGCTTGCAACAAAGTTTATCGTGAAAATTTCCTGGCGTGAATGGGCAAAAACGTTTGTGGAAACGTGCAAAGAGCTAAAACTCCCAATCCTGACAATCATGACGGTAGTAGGTTTTGCCTATGTAATAAATTCTTCAGGTATGAGTACAACATTAGGAATGCTGATAGCCAAGACAGGCTCTTTCTTCCCATTCTTCTCT
>JAUZQA010000188.1 GCA_030705665.1 Bacillota bacterium | reverse complement strand
GTTATGAAATCTCTGAACCAACAACACGTGGTGGATGTAGTATCAACTTTTATGGGAGCACATGCAGTCCCAAAACAGTATAAAGAAAATCCTGAACATTATGTCGAGCTTGTCACAAAAGAAATGATTCCTAAGGTTGCCAAACTAGGGTTGGCAGAATTTAATGATGTATTTTGCGAAAAGGGTGTTTTTACTCCGAAACAGGCTAAACGAATTTTGGAAACGGGAAAGGATTTTGGTTTAAGACCAAAAATACATGCAGATGAAATAGAAGCCTATGGAGGAGCGGAATTAGCAGCAGAGCTAGGGGCAATCTCTGCAGATCATTTATTAAAAACTAGTGAAATAGGAATTTACCTAATGGCTAAACGAGGTGTAGTCGGAGTCCTGCTTCCAGGCACTGCGTATTTTTTGATGGCAGAGTTTGCTAATGCAAGAAAAATGATTGATTATGGGGTACCTGTAGCATTATCTACCGATTTTAATCCGGGGTCGTCTCCAACTGTTTCACTGCCTTCTATTATGAATTTAGGATGTTTAAAAATGGGGATGACACCTGCAGAAGTTATTACTGCGGCAACAATTAACGCCGCCCATGCGATTGGAAGAGGAAATGACATTGGCAGCATCGAGGTAGGAAAAAAAGCTGATATTACGATCTTTAATGTATCAAATTTTATGAAACTACAATACTTTTATGGAATCAACCATACCGATACTGTCATTAAAAATGGGCAGATAGTAGTAATGGGGGGAAGATTAAGTGACAAGTTTTCTTTATCCTAAAATTCATCCTCCAACTTTTACCTGGACCGAACCGCAAAATAGAATAGAGAAAGTTCATGAATGGATAAAGCCAATTACAAATAAAATCGATCCAATTGAGTGCAAAAAAGCAGAGATCATTATTCTTGGAGTTCCACTCTCAAGATCATCTATTAGCTCGTCGGGAGCATCTGAATTTCCCGAGGCATTTAGACGGTCTTGGAGATACTTTAACACCTACAATCTAGAAGATGATATTGATTTATCCACCATGATGGCATTTGATGCAGGAGATGTTCCTATGCATGTTACGGATATCAGCAAATGCCATCATAATATCTTTCAAGCATCGAAATCCCTTCACAGTCACTTTCAAACTTCAATAATAACCGCAATTGGCGGTGATCATTCCATTACAGCGATGATGGTAAAAGGAATGAATCAAGTAAATCCATTGAAAAAGGTTGGTATTCTCCAATTTGATACTCATTTTGATTTACGAGATTTGTCCGAAGATGGACCCTCTAATGGGACACCAATGCGAAATCTCATCGAAAGTGGTATCGTATACGGTGAGAACATGTATAATGTGGGCTTACATGGTTTTTTTAACTCGAAAAATTTAAAAAATTTCGCTGATGAAAAAGGTGTAAATTATCTTACCCTGAGGCAAATGAGAAAAGATGGTATGAAAAAAACAGTTCGCCGTTGTTTAGAGGAACTATCTGCAAAAGTAGATGTAATATATTTAACAGTTGATATGGATGCATTGGATATTGCCTGTGCTCCAGGTGTTCCTGCTTCAACCCCAGGGGGAATGACAACCGAAGAACTACTTGATGGGGTTTTAGAAGCAGGAAAACATCCGCTTGTGAGGGCAATGGATCTTGTTTGTCTGGACCCTTTAAGAGACTCGCATGTCCAGCAAACAGTTAAGCTTGGAACGCTTGTTTTTTTAACATTTCTTGCTGGAGTTGCGCTGCGAAAAAAGCAAGACAAAAAATGACGAAAAAAAAGGGGGCTTTCTGTAAAAAAAATTCACTTTTTATCACTATAGGTATAGTGAAAACCTAGCTTTGTCTAATCTTAGCTAGGTTTTTTGATTTTATAAAAAAGATTGACATTTTCTCTCAAAAAGTTATAATTTTATTGAATAGTTTGAAAAATCAAAATAAAGAGAATAGCGAAAAATATCGAACTGATTTAAAAATAGACATTATTTGTTATTCAAAAAAGAAACCGCTTTCTCTTTTGGTGCACTTGGAGGTGATTTGCGAAAAAACAGAGACCCTTGTCAAAAATAATGAAATCAAAAAACATCAGCGGCTGTCAATATTTCATTTTGTGAAATGACATGCCTTGGAAAATACATAATATTTAAGTCTACTAGAACTTTTTATTATATTTATCAGGAGGAATAAAATGGAAAATGAAAACAAATCAGTAAAAATTGTAGTAGCAGACCCTTCTGCAATCGGATTATTTGGACTAGCTATGGTTACCCTTGTTGCATCAACTCAAAAATTAGGAATAACAACTGGATTATCCTTTGTCATTCCTTGGGCTTTTTTCCTTGGAGGAATTGCACAATTGTATGCCAGCATTCAGGATTCTAAGCATAATAATGTATTTGGTGCTACTGCTTTCGGAGCCTACGGATTATTCTGGCTTGGCGTTGGGACATCTTGGTTAATTCAATTAGGTGTTTTTGGAAAAGCATTGGCTTCAACTGTTGACCCGAAACAATTGGGTGTTGCGTTTGTCGGATACCTTATTTTCAGTATCTTTATGACAATTGGCGCGATGGAAACACACAAAGTTCTGTTCACTATTTTTGTATTAATTGACGTTTTATTTGTTGGTCTTGCATTAACTACATTTGGTGTTGCTCCCGAAACTACTCATCAAATTGCCGCAATTGCAGAGTTCCTGATTGCATTACTAGGTTTATATGGTGCTGCTGCAGCAGTTTTAAATCCCCACTTTGGCAAGGTAGTTTTACCTGTAGGAAAGCCATTTGGAATCTTTAAACAATCTGTACAATTAAAAATGGTTAAAAAAGCTTAATTTAGAAAGTTTAATTAATTATATTAAAAAGGATGGACGAAAAAATTCGGTCATCCTTTTTCGTTCAATTGATAGAATTTTACTCTTATGGGAAAATGTAAATAAAAAATTTAAAAAAAGAAGTATTTTATTCCTTATTAGAATATAATATTATTTTGTGATATTTTATTTTTCTAAGGAGTTCATAAATGTATCAGACCTTTACGATAAAACAAAAGATAAAATTAATTTTTATTATGTTAATTCCCATCTTAATAACACAGCTGGGAATGTTTTCAATGGTATTCTTCAATACCGTTATGTCTGGAAAATACAATTCTGCTGATTTGGCGGGGGTTGCAATTGGTTCATCCATTTGGAATCCGATTTTTACGGGATTAAGCGGAATTTTGCTGGCGGTTTCCCCGATCGTGGCACAACGATTTGGGGAAAAGAAAATGAAGGAATTATCAAAAGTATTAATCCATGGTATCTACCTGTCAATTATGATTTCATTAATCGTGCTCATTCTGGGCTTTTTTTTACTTAATCCAATACTTAATAAAATGAATTTAAGCTCATCCGTTCATCGAATCGCATTTGATTATTTGGTCGGTTTATCTTTTGGTATTTTTCCATTATTTTTGTTTAATGTCTTACGATCATTTATTTATGGATTAGGAAAAACCCGTGTTGTAATGGTAATTTTGCTTCTTTCATTGCCAATTAACTTGTTTTTTAATTATGTTCTGATCTTTGGAAAATGGGGATTTCCTGAACTAGGGGGGGCTGGGGCAGGATATGCTAGTTCTTTAACCGAATGGGTGATGGTGGTACTAACTTTATATGTAATTAAAGCATTTAAACCATTTTCTGAATATACATCCGTTTCCACTTTTAAACAATTTTCAATAAAGTACTTTGCCGAAATTTTAAAAATTGGCGTGCCAATGGGACTATCGACTTTTTTTGAAACAAGTATGTTTGCAGTTGTCACAATTTTAATTTCAACTTATGCTGTTACAACGATAGCAGCCTACCAAGCCGCATTAAACTTTATCTCTTTTATTTATATGATCCCTTTTAGTATGGGGATGGCACTGACAGTTCTAGTCGGATTTGAAGTGGGGGCCAAAAGGTATCAAGATGCTAAAATTTATAGCTGGCTGGGGGTTTCACTTGCTGTTTTAATTTCTATTATTTTTGGAGTTTTAGTTGTCATATTCCGAAATGAAGTTGCAGGCTTTTATTCCAATGAACAGGCTGTAATCCGCTTAACAAGCAATTTTCTTATATATGCTCTGTTTTTCCATATTTCTGATGCTATACAGGTTACAGTACAATCTGCGCTTAGGGGCTACAGGGATGTGAATCTTGCCTTCGTCATGACACTTATCGCGTATTGGATAATTTGTTTACCTGCAGGCTATTTTATGGCAAATTTCCTGAATCAGGGTGCAACAGGGTATTGGTTTGGATTAACAATTGGCCTTCTTGCTGCTGGAATTTGTATGTCAATTAGGCTAATTTATATCCAGAAAAATAAATTCACTAGTTTTAAGGTAAAAGAAGTAGTTTAACCATTTTTGCAACTACATTTGTAAAGCAGTGTTAGAATTCACTGCTTTTTCTATTGAAAAAAATGATAAAATATTATTTTGGATAATCATCACGAAGTTCTAGGAGGAAACATGGAAAAAAATCGATATGTTTTTTGGGGACTTGTCATTACAACCCTTATTTCAGCACTTGATTCTAATATCATGCAAACAGCAAGTCCAACGATCGCCAAGCAACTTGGGGGAATGCAATTGTTTGCGTGGATATTTGTTGTTTATATGCTAGCCAGCACGATCACAGTTCCTCTTTATGGGAAGCTATCCGATATGTATGGCCGAAAAAAACTTTTAATGGCTGCAGTGGGTTTATTTACGATAGGTTCCATTTTAGCGGGAACTGCGAACTCAATGGTTCTGCTTGTTATCTGCAGAGGGGTGCAGGGTCTGGGTGCTGGCGGCATGCTGACATTATCTTTAGTTATTGTTGGCGATTTATTTACCATTGAAAAACGCGGGAAAATTCAAGCAGTATTCAGCAGTATATGGGCAATATCCTCGATCATTGGACCAGTTCTCGGTTCCTTTTTTGTCCAAACATTAACCTGGAGATGGATTTTCTTTATAAATATTCCGATTGGCGCTGCAACTGTTCTTTGTTTAATTCCGTATAAGGAAAAGCTAAGTTTCAGAAAAACATTGATCGACTATAAGGGCTTTTTCATTTTTGGAATTTCAACCACACTCCTCTTATTATCAACAAATGTTAGTAATGCTTTATGGTACTTATTACTTGGAATTATAGGATTATTTCTGTTTATTTTTGTTGAAAGAAAAGTGGCAGAACCATTTTTGCCTGTTTCGTTATTTAAAAATAGAGGCATTCTTATTGTAAATCTATTTATGCTTTTCTATAGTGGATCATTTTTTGGCACATCAAATTTTATTCCATTGTATTTGCAGCAAGGAAGCCATACTAGCATCTATAAAAGCGGACTCATACTATTAAGTATCGCGGTAGGCTGGATGTTTGGCAGTATTCCAGCAGGGAAATGGATTATTAATTTTGGATATAAGAACCTTTTTATTATCGGGAGCTTTGTAACCACTATATCCGGGCTTTTGTTATACTTTTGCATTGATGTTTTATCCTATTCAGGCCTATTTGCGATATTACTTGTTCAAGGATTTTCGTTTGGCCTCTTGTTTGCAGTAGGTACAATTGCCTCACAGGAACTTGCGGAACCGGAAATTAAAGGAATATCAACATCATTGCAAATGTTTTTAAGAAATATCGGAACATCAATTGGTGTGACCGTAATGGGCGTTTTGATTAATCACGAAGCATCAATACTGGTTGGTATGAAAAATGTTTTTCTATTTGCACTATTGTTAAGCATATTGACGATTATTTTCAGTTTTTTAATTCCGTCCAAAGAAACTGTTTTAAAAGAAGTAACTGAAAAGCTAAGTTGAAACCAAGCCAATGATTCAGTGCTTGGTTTTTATGTTTTTGGATGAAGTGAAGGCGGATGTGTCAAAATAACAAGGATCAAATAATTAATTTTTAGTTTAACTTATGTATTCCAAAATAGGAGGAAAGTATGCCACGTCGAACGGAAACAGCCAGTGAAGAAAAAAAGGGTACAATTGCTCTTTCTGACAGAAATGGTGAAGGTGAAGATGAGTTATCTCGCTTAAATAGATTACTTGGTGCGGTAATGAGATACATTTCTGATGATGAAATTGCGGAAATCGATATTGAATATTTGCTGGAAAACACAGAAGGTCTCCGAAAGTGGTGGGATGATTATCGGGAAAAAGATCGTAAAAGAGTTGAAGATGAAATTAAGAAATCATTGGGCGGCCTATCATTAGAGGAATTAGAAAAGATTCGCGAACAAATTCACGAAAAAAGAAAAAATGAATGAACATAATTCATAAATATAAAAAGGAGCACTAAAGTCTCCTTTAAATATTTATTCGAATATAAAATATATTAACTGCAATAAATTCTTTCGCTCTAGGGATTTTTAGTTTTTTGACGATGTGGTTAATTTTTTTGAGTATTTATCATCAATTTTCGTCTCAATTTTTTCTAACGCTTTTATATCCATTTCAATTTCCTTTTTATTATCAATCATGAGTTCCTTAAAAATTTTCTTAGGTCTCATATGTCACCTCACTTCCCTTAGCTTAATTATACCTTAAAATAAAATAATTGAATTGTTGGAATATTACAATTACATGAACTTTTAAATAAAATGTAGAATGATAGGAGTTATTGTAAAAATATAGCAACAATTGATAATAATCAAAATCAAGGGCCCCAATCTGTTTCGGGCCAATATTGGAAATCTTTATCATTGAATTACCGAAAATATCCTATAATAGATCTTTTCTAAATAAAACAAAATAAAATGGGTGTTAATTTTTACGAGGGGGAATTTTGTTGAAATGGCATAAAAGGGTTCTTTCTATGATTCAAGAACGACAAGATAAAAAAGTTGCTTTAGCTGTGGACACTTCTACAAATAAGGTTCCAAGTATATTGATTAACAATATAGTAAAACTTTTTGAACAGCTTAAACCAGATACGATCTTGGTTCAAGCTGACTTTAAAATAAGAGATATATCACTGGTAAAGAGTGATACAATAAAGTATTTTACACATGGTAAATCATCATATACATTGGTACTCGAATGGGCAGAACAGGAGAAGGTTGATACACTTTTTTATATTACTGATGTAACTGGCTTTATTCCTGAAGAAATGGAAAAAGTCGATTATGAAGTATTTTGGTTAGTTCCCGATGCATTTTTACCGCGAGTCCCATTTGGCAAAGCAATAAAAGTTGCATAAACAAGAAGCCCTCACTTTTGGGAGGAATTCAGATTGTCGAGAAAGGGAGATTTTCTCGGCAATTTTTTATTTTGTCAGCTATTCTAAATATAAAATTAATTGATATCCCCTGCTATTGAGCCGGTTGATTTCCGCTCCGGTCACTCGCTTTCCGCGGGGAGATCCTGGAGCCTCCTCGGCGCTTAGGCGCCTGTGGGGTCTCCAGTGCCCTCTGATCCCGCAGGAGTCGAGTGTCCTCCGCTCCAATCAACCGGGTGCCAAATCAACCAATTTTACTGCCACACACTTTTTTATCTAACTTTGCTAAGTGTAAGAAAAAACGAAAAATATATTTATCAATTTAACGAAGAAGATGGTAATCAGGTAGCAATTCATCAATAGTTACAATTCCATATCCATTTTGGCTAAAATCTTTTGACTTAAAAATTGGTTTCACCACTATTTCGATT
>JAUZQA010000187.1 GCA_030705665.1 Bacillota bacterium | reverse complement strand
GCAATATGGCGGGTATTTGAAACGTAAGTTAAATCGCCAGCTTCAATCGTCCCTGAAAAAAATAACGAGGAAATGGCTTCTTCGAGCTCATCAATTCCCTGGTCTTCAAGCAATGAAGTTGTTACAAGCTTATGTTCACCCGATAATTCCTTAACCCGATTCATGTCTATTTCCTGCGGCAGGTCTGTTTTATTTACGATTACAATTACATCCATGCCTTCAACCGCTTTAAAAAGATTCTCGTCTTCTATTGTTAGTGGATCTGCCGAATTTAACACAAGTAAAATTAAGTCTGCTTCTTTTAACACCTGACGGGAACGCTCCACACCGATTCGTTCAACAATGTCTTCTGTCTCCCGAATCCCAGCTGTGTCCAAAAGTCTAAGCGGAACGCCTCTTACATTCACATATTCTTCAATAACGTCGCGAGTTGTTCCTGGGATATCAGTAACAATCGCTTTGTTTTCATGAACAAGGCTGTTGAGCAACGAAGACTTTCCGACATTTGGACGGCCAATGATGACGGTTGACAAACCTTCACGAAGAATTTTTCCCTGCTGTGAGGTTTGTAAAAGTTTTTTTAATTCCTCGCGAACAAGGAAGGCCTTTTCCATTAATACTTTATGGGTCATTTCTTCTACATCATCATATTCCGGATAATCGATATTCACTTCGACATGTGCCAATGTTTCTAAAATCTCTTGGCGCAATTTGCGGATTAGCTTTGAAAGTCGCCCTTCCATTTGCCCTAATGCAACGTTCATGGCACGATCTGTTTTTGCCCTTATTAAGTCCATTACTGCCTCTGCTTGTGACAAATCAATTCTTCCGTTCAAAAACGCCCTTTTTGTAAATTCCCCGGGTTCTGCTATCCTTGCACCATTTCTTAAAACTAATTGCAATACACGTTTGACCGAAACGATTCCACCATGGCAATTGATTTCAATTACATCCTCTTTCGTGAAGGTCTTTGGTCCTCTCATGACAGACACCATGACTTCTTCAACAATTTGACCTTCATGCGGGTCGATTAAATGCCCGTAGTGGATTGTATGGGTCGCAGCCTCGGCAAGCCGTTTCCCTTTTACACTCTTGAATATTTTATCAGCGATTTTGACAGCATCTTCTCCACTTAAACGAACAATCGCTATTGCTCCTTCCCCGGACGGAGTCGATATCGCCGCAATTGTATCTAATTCCACGTCTTTTCACCTCACTTAAAGCCACTATCTATATAAAATAAAAAAGTTTTTGTCCCAAAACATTAGAATACCACAATAAAAAATAAGTTTATAGTCTTACACCACTATTTATCCACAGTGAATATAAACACTCCATATTATTTTAACTTATCCACATGTGAATAACAACAAAGCAAGTATTAGACATTATCCACAGAAAGAATATTTATAAACTTTAAAACTCCATTAAGGTCAAAAAGAGAAGGGACACATGGACAAACATTGCCAAATAAAAAAAACATCCAGCCGAAATTCGGCTGGATGTCTGTTAGTTATTTTGGAGAAATGACTATATACCGATGCGGTTCAGATCCATCGGAAAATGTTTTAATTTTTTTATTATCCGCTAAAGCAGTATGAATAACTTTTCGCTCATATGAAGGCATTGGCTCAAGTGATACGTCTTTTCCTGTTTTAAGTGCCTTTTGGGCAAGTCGATGGGCAAGATGTATCAGGGTTTCATTTCTTCTATTTCGGTAGTCTTCAGCATCTAAAATTACAGTCAAGTATTGTTCAGCATGACGATTGATCACCAATTGGGTCAAGTATTGAAGTGAATTTAAAGTTTGGCCTCTTTTTCCGATCAAGAGGGCAATTTTTTCACCCTTCAGATAAAGCTGTACTTGCTTTCCATCCTTTTTCACTTCGATATCAATTGAAGCACCCATTTGCTCACTAACTTGATACAAGAATTTTTTTGCTTCTTCAATTGGATCTTCCTTCTTAACAGTAACCTTTACAATTGCCGGGCGTGATCCAAAAATACCAAAAATGCCTCTTTTTCCTTCATCAATAATGGAAACCTCTGTGCGGTCTTTAGTTGTGTTTAATTGAGCTAAAGCTTGTGATACTGCTTCTTCGACAGTTTGTCCTGTAGCAGTTACTTGTTTCACTTTTTCGCTCCTCCCGCTTTTCCGGTTACTGTTGTTTTCTTCAGTTCCGGTCCTTTAATAAAGTAGGTTTGAACAATCATAAAAATATTTCCGACTACCCAGTATAAAGATAAAGCTGCTGGGAAATTGAAAGCAAAAATCACAATCATAATCGGCATCATCCAGGTCATCATTGCCATTTGCGGATTCTGTTCCGTTCCAGCCATGGTCATTTTTTGCTGGATAAAGGTTGTGATCCCTGCAACAATTGGCAAGATGTAGTATGGGTCTTTTGTCCCCAAGTCAAACCAAAGAAAACTATCCTGGGCAATTTCGCTTGTTCGAGAAATGGCATGATAGAAACCGATTAGAATTGGCATTTGAATGATTAACGGCAGGCAGCCAGCCATTGGATTGACACCATTCTTTTGAAATAGAGCCATCTGTTCCTGCTGCAGCTTTTGTTGGGTTTTTTGATCTTTGGAACTGTATTTTTCCTTAAGCTTTTGAATTTCGGGCTGTAGTGCCTGCATGGCCTTGGCGCTTTTTGTTTGCTTAATCATTAGCGGCAGGATGACTAAGCGAATTAATATCGTTACGACAATAAGCGACCACCCATAACTTCCCCCGAGCAGATGGGCCACTTCCTTGATTAGCCAGGATAATGGGTAAACGATATATTGGTTCCAAATTCCTTTACTTTCAGGTGTGATTGGCTGTTTAATTTCACTACATCCAGCTAAAAGTAAAAACAAAGAGAGGATCCCAAGCAAAACAATGATTCTTTTCTTCAACCGAATAGTCCTCCTAACTTGATTATATATAAATTATAAAATTTTTTTGGCAAATTTTATGTAGATTTTTTAAAACATATTTTATCATTATTTTTTGGGGAATAAATTCCAATATTTAATTAAATTCGTTTTAGATTGCCGTTTTCCTCTTTCTGTAAAACCTTTCCTACTTTTAGAACGTGCGCCAGGCTTTTTTTCACCTCAAAAAAGTCCATTTCTACCAATGGTTTTCTGGCAATGATCACATAATCTAAATCCTGCTGCATGGATTCTTTTATTTCAAATACGGCTTGGCGGATGTATCGTTTAATTTGATTTCTCATTACAGCGTTTCCAAGTTTTTTGCTAACGGAGAGACCGATCCTAAAAGAGGTTTGTCCTTCTTTTTTAAGGACATAGACGACAAATTGCCGATTTGCAAATGATCGCCCTTTTTTAAAGGCTTCTTGGAAATCTTTATTCTTTTTTATTCTTAATTCTTTTTTCATGGAAAAACACCTTCAGTTTATATAATGACGAATATTTTTCCCCATTACAAAATCTTTTTATATGTAGTTGTTGATTTCCGCTCCAGGTGCTCGCTTTCCGCGGGGAGGTCCTGAAGCCTCCTCGGCGCTTTGGCGCCTGCGGGGTCTCCAAGTGACCTCTTGATCCCGCAGGACATTGATAAGCTTCTTTGAATCCGCCCACGCACGAAGAAAATGCGTTAGCTTTTTCGAGGAGTCGAGCACCTTCCGCTCCAATCAACAAATAAGCTTGTACATTTTCTTAAAAAAATAATCAGTCTTTTTGTAAAAAAAGACCACTGAGGAATTTCAGTGGTCTATGCTGATAATACTTTTCTTCCTTTACGGCGACGACGAGCTAATACTTTACGACCGTTTGCACTGCTCATGCGGCTGCGGAAACCATGAACTTTACTATGTTTACGTTTATTTGGTTGGTAAGTTCTTTTCATATATGACACCTCCCTGAGGAATAGCTGTTAAAGACAGTCTTACTTATTATAAAGACCACAGGTGCATATGTCAACTGCCCCTATATTTATTATCTCCCATTCTATAGTTTAAATCAGAACTATTTCTTAAGCAAAAATTAAGTCGCCGATCGCCTTAAAATCCAATTGGCCTTACCAATTTTCTACCCTGTGGATAAAATTTACCGCCATTTTTTCTATCCACAATCCTTATCGACAGGTTTTTCACAAAAACAGAAACTGTGGACAATCATAATGCACAGAATGTTACAGTTGTGGATAAACTTCTAAAAAACATTGCGTCGCTTCGTTAAATTTGATATTATATTTGTGTTTTCACTCTGGATAACCTGATTGAACAGGAGATGTTATCCACAGATTGTGGATAACATGTGGACAGTTATTCATAGTGTTAAAATAAACTTGTCCACAACAAGTGGATATTGTCGAAACCCCACTTATTTTCCTTATTATATATTTTTCCACAGCCATTTTTTCGTATATTTATAGATTTATAGGTTTTAGCCTTTGTATAATCATACAATTTGGCAACAAAACTATATACGACAACAAAATGAAGATCTGAAAAATACAATGGTTATATAAAAACTGTTTAAGAAAATGAAAAGGAGGGATACTAGTTGGAAAATATTGCGGATCTTTGGAGTGCTGCTTTAAACAACATAGAAAAAAAGATAAGCAAACCTAGTTTTGATACTTGGCTCAAATCAACAAAGGCCCATTCTCTAAAGGGAGACCTGCTTGTCATAACAGCTCCAAATGAATTTGCTCGTGATTGGCTGGAAGAACGCTATTCTCAATTGGTTGCCGGCATCCTATATGAAATTACAGGTGAGGAATTGGCCGTAAAATTTATCATTCCACAAAACAAAAGTGCTGAAGATGTTGATCTGCCCGTTCCTCCTAAGAAAACAAAAAGAGATGACGAACATACCGATTTTCCGCAAAGCATGTTGATTCCTAAATATACATTCGACACTTTTGTTATTGGCTCTGGCAACCGTTTTGCCCATGCTGCATCACTTGCTGTTGCAGAGGCTCCAGCAAAAGCCTATAATCCTTTGTTTATTTATGGTGGCGTTGGATTAGGAAAAACACACTTAATGCACGCCATTGGTCATTATGTATTGGAACATAATCCTTCAGCAAAGGTTGTTTATTTATCATCAGAGAAGTTTACAAATGAGTTTATTAACTCCATTCGTGATAATAAAGCGGAAAACTTCCGCAATAAATATCGAAATGTAGATGTCCTCTTGATAGATGATATTCAGTTTTTGGCCGGAAAAGAATCAACGCAAGAAGAATTTTTCCATACCTTCAACACTCTTCATGAGGATAATAAACAAATTATTATTTCAAGTGATCGAACGCCAAGAGAAATCCCAACCTTGGAGGACCGTTTGCGTTCCCGATTTGAGTGGGGATTGATCACTGACATTACACCGCCTGACCTAGAAACAAGAATCGCCATTTTACGAAAAAAGGCCAAGGCAGATGGCTTAGATATTCCAAATGAAGTGATGCTATATATTGCTAATCAAATTGATTCCAATATCCGTGAACTTGAAGGGGCATTAATTCGTGTGGTTGCTTATTCATCGTTAATCAATAAAGATATCAATGCAGACTTGGCTGCTGAAGCATTGAAAGACATTATTCCAGGTTCGAAGCCAAAAATGATTACAATCCATGATATTCAAAGGACTGTCGGGGAGCAATTCAATATAAAACTTGAAGACTTTAAGGCTAAAAAACGGACAAAGTCTGTTGCTTTTCCAAGACAGATCGCGATGTACCTATCACGCGAATTAACAGATTACTCGCTGCCGAAAATAGGAGAAGAGTTTGGCGGCAGGGACCATACTACCGTTATTCATGCTCATGAAAAGATTTCTAAGCTTCTGCAATCTGATTCACAGCTGCAAAGGCAAATAAAAGAGTTAAATGAATTGTTGAAAGTTTAACTAATTTGTTGATAAATGGACCTAGTTTATACACAGTCTATCCACATGTGGATAGACTGTATTTCCGTTAATAAAGCGGGTTATCCACAAACCCACAGGCCCTACTAGTACTTCTACTATTTTTTTTAAAAACTTATTATTATATGCAAGCAATTAAAAAATATGCTAATACGGAGGATTTTTTCATGAAATTTATAATCCAACGAGATCATTTAGTTCAAAGTGTTTCTGACGTTATGAAGGCAGTAACATCAAGAACGACGATTCCGATTTTGACAGGAATAAAAATTGTTGCCTCTAACGATGGTGTTACATTAACCGGAAGTGACTCGGATATTTCAATTCAGATCTTCATCCCAAAAGAAGAAGATGGAGATGAAATTGTTGAAATTAAGGAAACAGGTGCAATTGTACTAAATGCCAGGTTTTTCAGTGAGATCGTAAAAAAATTACCTACAGATTCTGTTGAGATTGAAGTTTTAAATCATCTGCAAACTGTCATTCGTTCTGGAAAATCGGAATTTAGTTTAAATGGACTGGACGCAGAAGAATATCCGCACCTTCCGCAAATTGAAGAAAATAATAAATTCCATATTGCTGCTGACTTATTAAAAGCAATGATCCGTCAAACAGTATTTGCAGTGTCCACGTCAGAAACACGGCCGGTGTTGACAGGTGTAAACTGGAAAGTGGAAAATAACCAGTTAACCTGTATTGCAACAGATAGTCACAGACTGGCACTCCGAATTGCAAAAATAGAATCAGAAAATGGCGAAAGCTATAATGTAGTTATTCCAGGAAAAAGTTTGAATGAATTAAGTAAAATTATCGATGACTCAAATGATGCCATTGATATTGTCATTACTGAAAATCAAATTTTATTTAAAACTAAACACATATTATTTTTCTCTAGGTTGTTGGAAGGGAATTATCCGGATACATCAAGACTTATTCCAAACGAGAGTAAAACCGATGTTATCTTAAATACAAAAGAATTCCTTCAAGCCATTGATCGTGCCTCATTACTTGCACGGGAAGGAAGGAATAACGTCGTTAAATTTTCAACAATCGAAAATAGTCTAATTGAGATTTCCTCCAACACTCCGGAAATTGGTAAGGTTATTGAAGAAGTTCAAAGTGAGTCGATTGAAGGAGAAGAATTAAAGATCTCTTTTAGTGCTAAATTTATGATGGATGCTCTTAAAGCATTAGAAGGAACGGATATTAAGGTAAGCTTTACTGGAGCAATGCGCCCCTTTGTCATTCGTCCGCTTCACGATGAAACCATATTACAATTGATTTTACCTGTAAGAACCTACTAGAAAAGTCGCAAGCTGCCATAAATAGGTGGCTTGTTTCTGTTATGGGATTAAATTCCAATAACAAAGGATGTTTGATTACTTTTTAATTGTTTAGTAAAATAGAATTTTAGAGACCATTTCAGAAATGAGTGAATGTAATGCCGAAAGAAATAAAAGTCGAGACTGAATATATCGCACTGGGACAATTTCTTAAATTGGCTGATATCATCCAAACTGGTGGAATGGCCAAGTGGTTTTTAAGCGAAAATGCGATTTTTATTAATGGGGAACAAGATCAAAGAAGAGGCAGAAAACTTTATCCCGGTGATAAAGTAAAAATCCCCGGCTTTGGGGAGTTTTTGATCGTGTAGTGTTCATTCATTGAAAACCACCCATGTATATTAGGAAAAAGGGCAAGGTAAGGCATGACCTCCCCTTTTTTAGTGAGGATACCTACATGTATATTGAGCAGTTATCATTAAGAAATTATCGGAATTACCAGGAACTAAATATTTCTTTTGAAAATAAAGTT
>JAUZQA010000186.1 GCA_030705665.1 Bacillota bacterium | reverse complement strand
TAAATAACGATGATTGGGATCATTTGCTGGAATATGAATTGGATTCCACAGAACTTAAAGCATCTGAAGCGGAAGACTCATTAGCTTGACGTTTTTATTTGTTTCGAATATAATTTTTTAAACAGTAAAATAGAATGGACATTGACGTTGAAGGGGACAGTACATTTTTCAATTAACTTTTTAACAGCGAATCGGGGGATGGTGGGAGCCCGAAAAAAAGTGGAAAATCACCCTGGAGTTCCATGCTGAAATCCGAAAGAGAGTAAGTTGTGGCGGGTTATTCACGTTACGAATAGTCATAAGAGGATGGCAAAAAGACTGCTGTCTATCAGGGTGGTACCGCGGGAACAAACCTTCTCGTCCCTATATTGGGATGAGAAGGTTTTTTTATTTGTTTTTTAGTCTATTCTGTTGACAAGAGTGAAATACAGGAGGAAGAATAAATGGAGTACAAAGATACGTTATTAATGCCAAAAACCGAGTTTCCGATGCGCGGTAATCTTCCGCAAAGAGAACCGGACATTCAAGCCAAATGGGAAGAAATGAATATCTATCAAAAAGTACAGGAGCGGACAAAGGGGCGTCCAATGTTTGTTTTACATGACGGACCTCCATACGCCAATGGCGATATTCATATGGGCCATGCTTTAAATAAAATTTTAAAGGACTTCATCGTTCGCTTTAAATCAATGAGCGGCTATCATGCACCATATGTACCGGGCTGGGATACTCATGGACTTCCAATTGAGCAGGCTTTAACAAATAAAGGGGTAAAACGTAAAGAAATGACGGTTGCAGAATTCCGAAAGCTTTGTGAGGAATATGCATTGGTACAAGTTGATAATCAACGTTCCCAATTTAAGCGCCTTGGTGTGCGGGGTGACTGGGAAAATCCATATATTACTCTTAAGCCAGCCTATGAGGCTCAACAAATTAAGGTTTTTGGTGAAATGGCGAAAAAAGGGTATATCTACAAAGGTAAAAAGCCTGTTTATTGGTCACCATCCAGTGAGTCAGCACTTGCTGAGGCAGAAATTGAATATCAAGATAAACGTTCCGCATCTATCTATGTTGCTTTTAAAGTCAAAGATGGCAAGGGTGTTCTTGATACTGATACGGAAATCGTTATTTGGACGACAACTCCTTGGACGATTCCGGCCAACCTTGGGATCTCTGTTCATCCTGATTTAACCTATGTGGTTGTGAAGGCGAATGAACATAAGTATCTAGTGGCAGAAGCTCTGTTGGAATCTGCTGCGAATGAAATTGGCTGGGAAAATCCAGAAGTTGTTCAAAAGGTAAAAGGGGCAAGCCTTGATAGAATCATTGCAGAACATCCATTATATGGCCGTGATTCGCTTGTTATGCTTGGAGAGCACGTGACAACAGATGCCGGAACAGGTTGTGTTCATACGGCTCCAGGACACGGGGAAGACGACTTTTACATCGGTCAAAAATATGGTTTGGAAGTTCTATGTCCTGTTGACGATAAAGGCTGCATGACAGAAGAAGCACCAGGTTTTGAAGGCTTATTTTATGATAAGGCAAATAAACCAATTACCGAGGCATTAGAAAAAGCAGGTGCGTTATTAAAACTATCGTTTTTTACTCACTCATACCCACATGACTGGAGAACGAAAAAACCTGTTATTTTCAGAGCAACTGCACAATGGTTTGCTTCGATTAAAGACTTCCGTGATCAACTGCTTGAGGCCGTACAAGAAACAAAATGGGTGCCTGCATGGGGTGAAACCCGCTTATTTAATATGGTTCGTGACCGGGGAGATTGGTGTATTTCCCGTCAGCGTGCATGGGGTGTGCCAATTCCAGTCTTTTATGCTGAAAATGGTGAAGCAATTATTAACGATGAAACCATTAATCATGTTTCAGCATTGTTCCGCGAACATGGATCAAATGTATGGTTCGAACGTGAGACAAAGGATCTGCTTCCTGAAGGCTTTACGCATCCCGGAAGTCCAAATGGAATCTTTACAAAAGAAACAGATATCATGGATGTTTGGTTTGATTCTGGTTCTTCCCATCAAGCTGTTCTGGAAGAAAGAGAAGACCTGCAGCGCCCTGCAGACCTTTATCTGGAAGGTTCAGACCAATATCGCGGCTGGTTTAACTCATCATTATCAACTGCTGTTGCCGTAACAGGGAAAGCTCCATACAAAGGTGTGCTAAGCCACGGATTTGCTCTGGATGGGGAAGGCCGTAAGATGAGTAAATCACTTGGAAACACTGTAGTTCCTGCTAAAGTAATGAACCAGCTTGGTGCAGATATTCTGCGTCTTTGGGTTGCTTCGGTGGATTATCAAGCAGATGTGCGCGTTTCTGATGCCATTCTTAAACAGGTTGCAGAGGTCTATCGGAAGATTCGCAACACTTTCCGCTTTTTGCTAGGGAACTTAGAAGACTTTTCACCTGAAAAAGATGCAATTGAATATGATCGCTTACGAGAAGTTGATCAGTTCATGCTTGTAAAATTAAATAAATTAATTAAAAATGTACAGAATGCTTATGAAAATTACGAGTATGCTGTCATTTACCATGAAGTAAATAATTTCTGTACACTTGACTTGAGTTCCTTCTATTTAGACTTTGCCAAAGATGTTCTCTATATTGAGGCAAAAGATAACCATGAGCGCCGTTCAATTCAAACTGTTCTATATGAATCACTTTTGGCATTAACCAAATTAACTGCCCCAATTCTTGCTCATACGGCAGATGAGGTTTGGAAGTTTATTCCTGCTGTTCAAGAAGAAAGTGTCCAATTAACGGATATGCCCGAAGTTCAAACACTAAAAAATGCGGATCAGCTTGAGGAAAAATGGAATGCATTTTTACGACTTCGCGATGATGTCTTAAAGGCATTAGAAGAAGCTCGGAATGAAAAAGTTATTGGTAAATCGTTAAATGCAAAAGTAACATTATATGTTAGTGAAAAAACAGGAAAACTTCTTGATAGGATTCAAGAAAGTGTACGACAATTGTTTATTGTTTCTGATTTTGAAGTTGCCGGCACATATGAAGATGCACCGGAAAATGCCTTAAAGCTTGAAACAGCAGCCATTGTTATATCAAAAGCAGAGGGCGAAACATGTGAAAGATGTTGGACCATTACACCTGAAGTTGGTAAGGACCCAGAACATCCAACCCTTTGTCATCGCTGTGCCGAAGTTGTCAAAGAGAACTATTCAAATCTTGCTTAATACAGCAAAAGCTTCCATAGGATTAAACCCTGTGGAAGCTTTTTTTTGAAAAATAATCCTTCCTGACTAATTGTTGCAGTCATTGTCAAATGTTTTAACGTGTCTATAATGGCTGTTCGGAAATAATAAAAAACAATTAATCAAGCGGAGGTAAACAACATGGATGCACTGCACGAAATGCTGTACGAAGAACTCCGTCAAACCGAACAAGAAGTTTTGCAATCACTGCAAAAAAAAGACGCAAATCATCGGTTAAAGTCAATTTTGGAAGCAGAACTCGATGATATTCAGTCTGCCATTAAAAAAGTAAATAACGGAAGCTATGGATTGTGTGAATTCTCCGGAGATTTAATTCCCGAAGAACTTTTAAAAATAGTCCCTACTATAAAGTCTATTGAGGATTTGGGGAATTTTAAGACCTTTTATCGAAAACCGCTTTATTTTTAATGTACCATTTTCGTTATTGCCTAGAGTATGCTAAAATGCTAAGGAAGTATCCGAGATGATGTGGAGGTTTTCTTAGTGTTTTATTACCTAATTGCAATTTTGGTTATACTATTGGATCAGGTTACAAAATGGCTTATTGTCAGCAAGATGGCGTTTGGTGACAGTATTCCTATCATCAATAACATACTTTACATTACCTCACACCGTAACAGAGGTGCAGCATGGGGGATTTTACAGGGGCAAATGTGGCTTTTTTATGCAATAACACTTGTTGTCATTTTTGCAATCATCTATTATATTCAAAAAGCAGCAAAAGGTAAATGGCTACTGGGAATCTCACTGGCACTTATGCTTGGGGGAGCAATAGGTAATTTTATCGACCGCGTATTCCGAAAAGAAGTTGTTGACTTTATTCATACTTTTATTTTTGGCTATAACTTTCCGGTGTTTAATGTTGCGGATTCATCCCTTTGTATCGGTGTAGTGCTATTAATGATTGTGATGCTGCGGGACGAGAGAGAGACAAAGGAGAAATCTTATGGAGAAAATGGAACACATCATTCTTGAGGAACAAAAAGGAGACAGAATTGATAAGGCTGTTTCCATTCTTGATTCAGAATGGTCAAGGACACAGGTCCAGCAATGGATTAAAGAAGGGCACGTTCTCGTTAATGGAAACCCCGTTAAGAGTAATTATAAATGTTCAATCAATGATAGGATCGAAATCATCATACCTGACCCAGAAGTGCTGGACGTTCTTCCAGAGGAAATGGACTTAGATATTTATTATGAGGATAAAGATGTCTTGGTTGTAAATAAACCGCGCGGGATGGTTGTTCATCCTGCACCAGGTCATTTAACGGGAACACTCGTAAATGGCTTGATGGCCCATTGTAAAGATCTTTCGGGGATTAATGGTGTCTTACGACCTGGAATTGTTCATCGAATAGATAAGGACACCTCGGGACTCTTGATGGTGGCAAAAAATGATATGGCGCACGAGAGCCTTGTAAACCAGCTTGTTGAAAAAACGGTCACACGAAAATATAAAGCGATTGTTCACGGAGTGATCCCTCATGATTTTGGAACAATCGATGCTCCGCTGGGAAGAGACCCAAAGGATCGCCAGAGTATGACGGTAGTTGATGATGGGAAACATGCCGTCACCCATTTCCATGTCTTGGAACGATTTACTGCTTTTACCTTCGTTGAATGTCAATTGGAAACAGGACGCACACACCAAATACGTGTTCATATGAAATACATTGGTTACCCTCTTGCAGGAGACCCGAAATATGGTCCGAAAAAGACACTTGAGATTGATGGCCAGGCACTGCATGCCGGTGTACTGGGGTTTACACATCCAAGAAGCGGGGAATATTTAGAATTTGAAGCGCCGCTGCCTGAAGATTTTAAGCAGCTGCTCGATGGGCTTCGAAAATAATGATTGACACAATAAACAATGTAAAGTAAGATAACTATAGTTAAATAAGCCTTTAAATCAGTCCCGTGAGGCTGAGAAGGAACGGATTTGAATAGAGCGAGCTATGCCTCTATTTTGCTACAATCATGTACCTCTCACCGCTCGGAATGGTGAGGGGTTTTTTTATGAAAAGGAGCAGGTGTAGACCATGACAGCTAAAGCACTTGTATTAGATGAGCAGGCGATTCGCAGAGCATTAACAAGGATATCCCACCAAATCATCGAAAAAAATAAAGGGATTGAAAATTGTGTTCTTGTTGGAATTCGTACACGAGGAATTTATTTAGCCAGTCGTTTAGCTGAAAGGATAATGGAGATTGAAGGAAACCCAATTGCTGTTGGGGAACTTGATATCACTCTTTATCGTGATGATTTAACAAAGAAAACAGTGGATCAAGAACCTTTAGTAAAAGGATCAGATATTCCTGTAGAAATAACAGATAAAATTATTATACTTGTTGACGATGTTCTATATACTGGCAGAACGGTTAGAGCAGGAATGGATGCTCTTATGGATATCGGACGCCCTTCATCAATACAGCTTGCAGTCCTAGTCGATCGCGGACATCGCGAACTGCCAATCCGAGCAGATTATGTGGGAAAAAACATTCCAACATCAAGCTCAGAAAAAATTGTCGTTGAGTTGGTTGAACTTGATAAAATTGATCAAGTAAGTATACATGACAGATAAATAACCCTTTTAATTGCAGTCCTGTGAGGCTGTCAAAGGGGGATGTTCCCAATGCTTTTCTTGGCGGATTCTACCTCTTTGTACATCAGCACACAAAGGGGTTTTTTATTGAAAAAAGGTTATTCTAAAAGAACCAAGCATAAAAAACCACAAATTAAAAATCATAGAGATCGTGGGAACATTATAGGAGGAGAACAAAATGAGCACCAAACCAATTCTTGAGGTTAACGAAATACCAAAACCCGGACAATGGGTCACATTGAGCTTACAGCACTTATTTGCCATGTTCGGTTCTACCATACTAGTCCCATATCTGGTAGGATTAAGCCCGGCACTGGCCTTAATCTCAAGCGGATTAGGAACTTTAGCATTCCTATTACTGACAAAATGGAAAGTTCCGGCCTATCTAGGGTCTTCCTTTGCTTATATTGCACCGATTATCGCATTAAAAGCACATGGCGGTGCAGGAAAGGCAATGATTGGAACGTTTATTGTGGGTATAGTTTACTGGCTTGTTTCGCTGATTATTAAAAAAGCTGGATACGAATGGCTGATGAGATTGCTTCCGCCTGTAGTTGTTGGCCCGGTCATTATTGTAATCGGTTTGTCACTTTCAGGTACAGCAGTTGGTATGGCAATGGATAATCCTGCAGGTAAATATAGTCTTCTCTACTTTTCAGCGGCGCTTGTTACTCTGATTGCAACGATCATCTTTACGGTGTGTTTTAAAGGTATGCTCAGCATTATTCCAATATTAGCGGGCATCATCGTTGGATATATTTATTCAGTCTTTATTGGAATCGTTAATTTTAAACCGGTTTTGGAAGCACATTGGTTCGAGATGCCGCAATTCCTCTTTCCATTCGTAAGTTATAAAGTGAATTTTTCATGGGACATTGCACTGATGATTGTGCCTGTGGCCATTGTTACAATATCAGAGCATATCGGCCACCAGCTTGTTCTTAGCAAAATCGTTGGCCATAACTACATTAAAGACCCAGGTTTGCATCGCTCAATTGGCGGTGATGGAACGGCAAGTATTATTTCAGCTTTAATCGGAGGTCCGCCAAAAACTACCTATGGTGAAAATATTGGTGTCATCGCTATCACCCGTATATACAGCGTATATGTTATTGCCGGAGCAGCTGTTTTCGCGATTATCTTCGGATTTGTCGGTAAAATTACAGCATTGATTCATTCGATACCAACACCAGTAATGGGAGGGGTATCCATCCTGTTATTCGGAATTATCGCATCATCAGGATTAAGAATGCTTGTCGATAGTAAAATTGATTTTGGGAACAACCGAAACCTTGCAATTTCATCTGTCATCTTAGTCATCGGTATTGGCGGTGCATTCATTAAAGTATCTGATCAATTCCAGATTCAAGGAATGGCCTTAGCAGCGATTATCGGTATCCTTTTAAATCTTGTCTTACCTGGCAAACCAGATGTATCTACAGATGAAATGTTTGAATCTGAAAGCGAAATAGAAAAAAAAACTGATCAAAAATTAGCATAAAACAGACCTTTTAAATACGTCCATGAGAGACATATAAGGGTGCAAATTTAAATTGAAATTTGTGTAAGGAGTGTTAAAGAACAACACCGGGACACAAAAACTACAGCACCCTAATCACTTGATTTTGGGTGCTTTTTTTTAGACATTACGAAAACATATGGAGGGATTCGGGATGAAACATTTACTAACTACAACGGATTTAAGAGTTGAAGAGGTGTTAGAAATTCTTTTAGAAGCGCAAGGCTTCGCAAATGGAATGGAATGGAATCCAAGCCGTCCTATGTTTGCTGCAAATTTATTTTTTGAACCAAGTACAAGAACAAAAAGCAGCTTTGAGATGGCGGAAAGAAGGCTTGG
>JAUZQA010000185.1 GCA_030705665.1 Bacillota bacterium | reverse complement strand
TAGGCATATTACTGTCCAAAGCAAGTTATTTTTGCTTGGTTGGCTTAAAAAGGAGAGAATACTGTTATGGAAAAATTAGCAAAGCTAAGAAATAATTTTTCAGCTGCTGGGATTGATGGCTTACTGATTACAAGTCCATATAACCGCCGTTATATGACAAACTTTACTGGTACTGCAGGAATAGTATTAATCAGTGCAGATAGAGCCCAATTTATCACAGATTTTCGTTATGTGGAACAAGCTTCAAAGCAATGTACAGGTTTCGAAATTGTAAAGCATGTTGGAACCATTCCGGATGAGGTTGCTAAACAAGTAAAGAATTTGGGGATTCAAAGTCTTGGTTTTGAAGAAGATGATTTAACCTTCTCTTCCTTCAAAGCTTATGAAAAAGTAATTAATGCGAAACTTGTCCCTGTTTCGGGCTTGGTTGAAAAGTTACGCTTGATTAAGACTGACGCAGAGATTAAGATATTAAAGGAAGCAGCAGATATCGCTGATGCTGCATTTAAGCATATTTTAGACTTCATTCGTCCTGGGAAAACAGAACTTGAGGTTTCGAATGAATTGGAGTTCTTTATGAGAAAAGCGGGGGCCACATCATCTTCCTTTGATACGATTGTTGCTTCGGGACTTAGGTCTGCCCTGCCACATGGGGTGGCAACTGAAAAAACGATTGAAAAAGGGGATTTTGTGACGCTTGATTATGGTGCCTATTATAAAGGTTATGTATCTGACATCACGAGAACCATCGCTGTTGGCGAACCTGATCCAAAGCTAAAGGATATATATGAAATTGTTCTCGAAGCACAGCTTAGAGGAATGAACGGGTATAAGCCAGGTATGACATGTAAGGAAGCAGATGCCTTAACACGGGATTACATCACTGAAAAGGGGTATGGCGAATATTTTGGCCATTCAACCGGTCATGGGATTGGTCTTGAGGTTCATGAAGGCCCGGCCGTTTCTTCTCGTTCTGAAATGGTTTTAGAACCAGGAATGGTGGTTACTTGTGAACCTGGAATCTATATCCCGGGTCTTGGCGGAGTTCGCATTGAAGATGATACAAGGATTACTTCAGATCATAATGAAGCATTAACGCATTCAGCAAAAGAACTTATTATTTTGTAATAACAAATTTAGGAGGATTTTATGATTTCAGTAAACGATTTTAAAACAGGCTTAACAGTTGAAGTGGATGGCGGCATTTGGCGCGTCATTGATTTCCAACACGTAAAACCAGGTAAAGGTGCGGCATTTGTTCGTTCCAAGCTTCGTAACCTTCGTACAGGAGCTATTCAAGAAAAAACCTTCCGTGCTGGCGAAAAAGTTGAAAAGGCCCAAATCGATAACCGCAGAATGCAATATCTATATGCCAGTGGTGACCAACATGTGTTTATGGATAATGAATCATATGAACAAATCGAACTGCCTGCAGCGAGAATTGATAATGAATTAAAATATTTGAAAGAAAACATGGAAGTGTTTATCATCATGTACCAAAGTGAAGTACTTGGGGTTGAGCTTCCAAATACCGTTGAATTAGAAGTAACTGAAACTGAACCTGGAATTAAGGGAGATACAGCTTCAGGAGGAACGAAACCAGCAACATGTGAAACTGGTCTGGTTGTTCAAGTTCCATTCTTTGTAAACCAAGGTGACCGTTTAATCATTAACACAACAGATGGCACTTACGTTTCACGTGCATAATATGTAATGAAAGGCTGAGTACTTTTTATGGTACTCAGTCTTTTTTATTTCAGAAAAATTTTCTTCACAAAAATCACAAATATGAGCGTTTTGTGAAAATGTGTCTCTAAAATTTTGAACAATTTATAAAACTAATTCTTTATGCCTAGTAAGCATATTTTTTTATGTCTAAAATGAAAAAGAATTGGGAGAGTTCTTAATTTTATCTGTAAATTGAGGGATGTTAAATGGATAAGGTCAAAATATTAATCGCCGATGCCCATTATATGTTTATCCGAGGAATAGAAAGTATTCTTTCTGATGATGAAACATTGGAGATCGTTGGCAAAGCTCAAAATGGCTATGATGCGTATGAATTAACAAAACAATATAAACCTGATGTTCTATTAATGGATGTGAATTTGCAAAATATCGACGGATTAGAGGTTTTGAGGAAGATTTCTGAGAATATGCCGGAAGTAAAGGTCCTTTTGTTAACCATCGAGGAAATTGAAGATCAGTTATTTGAAGCACTAAGATTAGGAGCAAAAGGGTACTTGTTAAAAAATTTACTGCCTAATGAGTTACTAACATTTATACACATGGTTAACCGAGGCGAGAGTATCATTTCAGGACCGATTGTAAGAAAAATTGTTGAATTTATAACAAGCCATCAGCCAGCAGAACTAAAATCGGTAAGAACTTTAAAGAAAACAAACATACTAACGAAAAGAGAAAAGGAAATCTTAATGCATGTAATTAAAGGCTATACCAATCGTGAAATAGCGATTTCACTTTGTATTTCCGAAAATACGGTAAAAAATCATCTCAGAAATATTATGGAAAAGCTGCAAATGAATAATCGGGTCCAAGCAGCTACTTATGCTCTTCAAGAGGGCTGGCTCCAAAATATATAAATAAAAGTGAGAACCGATTTTTAACAGTTGCTACCATTTCAAACTTCACTAAATAGTAAAAATTAAAAGCATTTTAGTTGAAATCGGTTTGCTAAAATGGAAACGAAGCTATCTAAAGATGTGAAAGGAGGGGAAGGAAATGAAACGTTTTTCTTTTATACTAATAGCCATTATTGCCTTGGCCGTTATTGTGGCAGGCTGTGGAACTAAAAAGGAAGATTTAACACTAAACAAGAAACATCAACCATTTCCTAATTACGTTTTAAATTCATCAACTAAAGTTCAAGAAACATATGTTATGGCTTCTAACAATCCTAATGTCCTCTCTCAGGTACCATGTTTTTGCGGCTGTGTAGCTGATGGACATAAAAGTAACCTAAATTGCTTTGTACAAAAAATGGGTTCCAATAATGCTGTTGAAGCATGGGATCAGCATGGGATAACGTGAGACACCTGTGTAAATATCGCGCGTGACGCGATACAAATGCATGATAGTGGTAAAAGTCCAAAGGAAACATATGATTTAATCGTTGAGAAATATGGAAACCTTGGAGAAGGAACTCCAACTCCTGAGCCAAAAAAGTAAGAGGTGCCCCATGAAAAAAGTATTAATAGGGCTTTATCTTATTATTATAGTGGGGATTTTTATCCTGCTACTTAGTAATGACCTTCAAGAAAAGAAAAATAAAGTTGTTTCAGCTGGAGAAAAGATTTTTGAACAGCAATGCATCACCTGTCATGGTGAAACTGGAAAAGGTGAAGGACCGAAGACTGGTACAGCATTAAATAATCAACACTTCCTTAATACTAGTTCGGACAATGATTTAAAAAATTATATCAGGTATGGCCGAACTGGCACTGAGATGCCGAGTTATCAATCTCTTTCGAATAAGGATCTAAATAATCTTGTAGCTTATATTAGAAATTGGCAAACAGAAAACATTGCACTCTCTGCACCAAAGGATATTAGAGGGAATGTTCAAAACGGTATTCGTCTTTACAAAACCTATTGTCTCACCTGCCATGGTGAAAATGCAGCTGGAATGCAAAAAATGGGACCCTCTTTATCAAATACCGAATACTTGAAATACACAAGTGATAAGCAAATCTGGATCACCACAGCATTCGGTCGTGAAGATACCAGGATGGGACCATCTTTAAAAGGTCAGGAAGGCGTACGGCAGTTAAAGGAAAATGACATCACCGATATTGTCAGTTATATTCGTTCGCTACAGAAAAAGTAGTGACAAAGGGATGGCCCTGTAACGATGTAAATCGTTACAGGGTTTCTAAATGCTTAGTAATACCATACCTATCCTACTATCAAGTAAATACATAATCTCAAAAACAAGAAAAATAGTTAATTCTAAATACCTATATTAAACAGCCAGAAATGACTATTTATAATTGTGAACATTCTGTGGTGTTTTTTTGACGAAAACGCAACGATTTATTCTCTTTAACAAAATGTTCAAGAGTGATTTAACTATAGAGGGTGGAATAATATTATATTTATTTCAAAGAGGACTATAGTGAAAAAGTGTTTTTTAATAAAGTTTCTCCCCATTATTAGAAGATTAATAGGAGGCTTAATATGCGAAAGAAGTTGTTGGCTTTATTTGTGATTACAACATTCTTATCAAGTTTTGTCATTAAAAATGCAAATGCCGAAGCTCCCTTCCAGGCGGACAAATTTCCATACCAAGACATGCAGATTCAAGTTATGCCAGAGTTTGATTATCCGGCTGACTGGCCAAAGGACACTCCCTCATTACTAGTAGGCCAGTATGGGACTTTTACCAATAAAAGTGGACAGGATTATAGCGGCAATATAGAAATTCCTGTTCCGACAAAGGATAAAAATTTTGAGGTCAATCTTGTCGCGGAGTTTCCTGATGTAAATAAATCAGAAGTACAACGCCCATTTGAAGTAAATAAGGACAAGGGCACCATCTCATGGAAACCAGGTAAGGCAATTAAAAACGGTGATACATACCGTTACGTTATTGAGTATTATACGAACTCTATTAATGTAAGTGATCAAAAAAGCTTTAACTATCAATTTACGAACCAAGCAGACATTGGAACATTGGATGTTGTATTCTACGCACCTATGAATGCCAAAACTATCGCATTAACGCCAAAGGCACAAAGCACATCTAAAAGTGACTATAAAGAAGATCTTTATTATTACGAATACAAAAATGTAAAACCGGGAAATACGGTAAACTACTCATTTACTTATACCAAAAAGGATAATGTATCTTCATTATCGGTAATTAATAAAGAGCAGCCGCCAAAGGATTCAACCCATTCAGGTGTTAACGGAAATACAACAACAAGTAATACCGATAAGAGCAAACAGCCGATTATTGGAATCGGAGGAGCCTCTATTATTGGAATAGCCATTATCATAGCTGGATTATTCATCTTTTTTGGTTTGAGAGGAAGAATGCGAAAAACATCCTCTTTAACTTCCAATAAATCAACCAAGAAACAGCCTGGTAAACCAACTTCTAAAAAAATAGATAAATTGGCAAATGCTGAAGAGAAGAAAGAACTACGTAAGAAGCTTTTAAACGGAAAGATTGATCAAGAAACATACGAAGAAGAAATGAAGAAATTACTTTAAAGAGGGTGTATGGTGTGAAAAAAAATACAATGGTTTTAATAGGCGGCTTTATTATTGCTGGTGCAATTGTATTCCTTCTAATGGCTGCTACCCCAGGTTCAAGCGGGGTGGAACTTCCACTCAAACAGCTTATCGCAACACAGGATCAGCACAAAAAGGATTATGTCACTGTTGAAGGTTTATTAATAGAGAAATCAATAAAGTGGGATGCACAGAAAGTTGAATTGCAATTTGATCTCAAAGATAAAGACAAGAAGAATACAGAAACCCTGCATGTTATTTATCACGGAGTAAAACCAGATAACTTTACTGATAACATTGATACAATTCTTCAAGGAGCACCGCTGGGAAATAATCAATTTAAAGCTGAAAGTGTCCAAACAAGATGCCCTTCGAAATATGAAGGCAAAAGTATAAAGGATATGCCGAAAAACTATAATCCTGAGACCCACAAAGAAGATTTACCTGCAAAGACAACAACTACTCAAAAATAAAAGGCATCTAAAAAGAAGGTGACAAAATGTTTTTATTTGCTAACGCTACCATCTACCTTGGTTTAGCTCTTGCAATCTATTCACTACTGATCATGACGCTGGGGATCAGTACAAAAAATCAAAAATTTATTAATAGCGGTAAAGGCGGAACAATTGCCGTATTCATTTGTGCAGCACTTGCCATGATTTCCTTGTTTTACTTATTAGGGACTTCCCAATTTCAATACGCAACGGTCACTGATTATACGAGCAAAGACCTGCCGTTGATTTACAAATTAACAGCTCTCTGGGCAAGTAACGCCGGTTCATTACTCTTATGGACATTCTTTTTAACACTTTATTCCATTATGATTACCTATTCCAGAAAAATGAAAGGTAATCCAATGATTCCGTATATCGTATCGATTTTAATGGCAAATGCAGTATTTTTCTTCTTCATTCTTGGATTTGTTGCTAAACCATTTGAGGTTTTAACATCGGTACCTGCAGATGGAAGAGGTTTGAATCCAATGCTGCAAAATCCAGGGATGATTATCCACCCTGTCACATTATATCTTGGATACGTTGGACTTTCCGTTCCATTTGCTTTCGCGATGGCTGCCTTAATCATGAAAAATATGGATGACTTCTGGATTAAAATGACTCGACGCTGGACGATCATTGCATGGTTGTTCTTAAGCTTAGGAAATATTTTTGGCGGTCAATGGGCATATGTTGAGCTTGGCTGGGGCGGCTATTGGGCATGGGATCCAGTAGAAAATGCATCCTTTATGCCATGGTTAACGGCCACTGCATTTTTACACTCCGTGATGATTCAAGAACGGAAAAATATGCTTAAGGTTTGGAATATCAGTTTAATCATCATCTCTTATGCTTTAACCCTGTTTGGAACATTCTTAGTACGAAGCGGAGTTCTCACATCTGTCCATGCATTTGCAAATTCAAATTTAGGACTATACTTCTTAATTTTCATGGGTGTTGCTGTAATTGCATCATTATATGTTTTGATGAGCAGATATAGTTTACTAAAAAGAAGTGCAGGAGAATTTCAATCATATGTTTCAAAGGAAAGTTCTTTCTTGATTAATAACCTCTTGTTGGTAGGTGCGGCGTTTGCAGTATTCTGGGGCACGATTTTCCCATTAGTTTCTGAAGCTGTAAAAGGAACAAAGGTTACGGTTGGAACTCCTTTCTTTAACACAGTAGAGGCACCGATTCTTTTATGTATGATGTTTGTAATGGCTGTTTGTCCACTCTTGGCATGGCAGCGCTCAACAGTTAAGAACCTGAGGAAAAACTTCTTAATTCCAGCAATACTCGCTGTCATTGCAATGGGATTAATGGTTGCTTTGGGTATGCAAAAAGCTTGGGCGGTTATCGGCTATGGTGTCATTACTCTATTATTAATCACTCACTTTTTAGAGTTTTATAGAGGGGTAAAAGCAAGAAGAAAGATGACAAATGAAAATCCTTTTGTGGCACTTTATCGCTTAATGGTTAAGAACCGTAGACGTTATGGCGGATACCTTGTTCATCTTGGAATTGCGTGTATTACAATGGGGATTATTGGTTCCCAAAACTATGATTTGCAAACGATGAAAACAGTCTCATTAGGAAAGTCAATCGATTTGGGAGCCTATCACATTAATTACGATCGTTTGGATCAGAAAAAAGAAAATAGTAATGACATTGTCTATGCAGGTATCACTGTGTTTAAGAATGGTGAAAAACTTGGTTCATATGAACCGGAAAAAGTCTTTTATAACCAAACGGATTCACAACCTTCTTCAGTAGTTACAATCATCTCTTCTTTGAAAGAAGATTTGTATATTGTTTTAAGTACTTGGGATAAAAACGGCAATGCGACATTCCTTGTGAAAGTTAATCCGATGATGGATTGGATTTGGATCGGTTCCTTTATGATTGTGATCGGTGCATTGTTTGCGATTTGGAATGGAAAATACCAAAATATTACTCCTCGTTACAC
>JAUZQA010000184.1 GCA_030705665.1 Bacillota bacterium | reverse complement strand
GTAGAGCACCGGACTCTTCAAACCAACTTGAACGTTTGTAATGTGACTTCATTTTTTCAACAACTGCTTTTTTCACAATGGCTTGACAATCAGAAATACTGAATAACTTGGATTTCACAGATTTTCCTAGAACCGGAAACTCTGCATCTTCAGGCAAATACTGTTCCCATGGCAGCTTTTTTGTTTTTTCAAAAAGCTCATCAAATGTTAGTGCTTTAAATTCCCCGACCTTTACTTTAATTCGGTCAGCAGTCCGCAGCCATAAATTACAGCGAGCAATAGCTGATTCGTCTCCTTCAAATGTTACTTTCCCATTTTCCACCTGACAATCATAGCCTAGTGCTCGGACCTCCTTAGCTACAAGTGCTTCGAGTCCCATAGCTGCAGTCGCAATTAATTGATATTTTCCCATTATATCACCCTTAACTCTTTACATAATATGTATATTTTATTATAGACTATTGGATAGCAAATAAAAAAGCTCTCCCGTTCAGGAGAGCCCTTAACTTTTCGGAAATTAGTTGTCGCATTAATAACGTTCTGTAAGCCATGTTCTGTACCAGTGTACTGCAAACGACTAATGTCTCGTACAAAGGCGGTAATCATCTATCTACAGATTCTAGAAGAATCTGTCCCTCTCCTTGTTGAATTCCTCAGAGAAGGTGCCCCTACCATTATTTGGGTTTCTCGCTCGTGGGGTTTACCCGTTCCACCCTTTCCATTTCTAGAAAGGCTCTCGTCACTGTGGCACTTTTAAAGGTATTCATACCATATCCATATGGACTTAGGTATTTTCCCAGCCGTCAGCCTAATGCCAGCTGCCCTAGCTTATCGTTTCACTAGGCACGAACACTACGAGCATCTCAGCTCGTGCGAGCATGGACTTTCCTCTGCTGCGTAAAGCAACAGCGATTACCCGAACGTAATTAATGAGTACAATAAATATTATATGTAATATCCAAAGCACAATCAATCTATACATTCTGGAAATTTTACCAAAAACCGTTAATCGTACAATTTGTTACCAAATACATGTTTTTCAAGATTTGACAAACGTTTTAATATATCAAAATTCGTGGTGCCTGCTGGCTGTGCTGCCGGCTGCCTTCTAGAAGTTTCCTCTAATTGTTTTCTTAAACGAAGATTTTCTTGTTGAAGGTCTTCAATTTCCTGATGGAAGGTTTCATAATCTTTTATGACTAGATCTAAAAATTTATCCACCTCTTCTTGCTTATAACCACGCACACCGGTTTTAAATTCTTTTTCTAAAATATCCTTTGCTGTTAATTTCACTTTGTCAGAAAGCATATAAAATCACCTCAAGTATAGCCAATCATTACCTCTTATTTTTTCAAAAATAAGCGTTTTTGTCAATTTTTCTTTTAAACATCATTTATTTCAGGATAAGTTTGACTATATTCATCATCTTCAACAATGGATTGTAAGTCAGTAAACGTAATTAAATGAATCGGGTAGGAATGGTTATTTTGATACTGTTTAGCCATTTCATAAAGATATTTGGGGCTCCCTTCCTTTTCATGATCGTAAACTAGCAGGAGCGCATCACTTTTTTCGATAAAAAATTGATTTTTCAAACGAAATTGCCAGGGTTTTTCGTATGGTTTCCGCGAGACAGAATCAATAAAATCAGCCCCAGCCAGAATGGATTCGTACCATTCCTGGTTCTGTTCATTCCATTTTGCCTCCTGATCCAAAAAAGGAGTAATGACAGCAAGCTTCAGGTCCGGGTATGTCATTTGCATCTCGAAAATTACCTCTGCTGCCCATAATTCTATCCCCAATTGTCCAGATATTAACAACCATTCCAATCCATCCTCTACCAAGGGAGCTAATTCCTTTTTGATTGCTTTTTTTATATAGTTTACAGAAGGATGGTCTTTTTGAAAAATCCCCAATTCATATGCTTTGTAACCCGAAACCGCTAGAACTTTCCTCAAAATTTGTCCCCCTTTTGAAAAATTTCTTTTAAATGGACAAACCTTTTTGCATCTATTGCATATTATATAGTACGAAAAGAAAAACAAGGGCTAAAAGCCCTTGTTAGAAAATATTACATCCAAGGTCCTGCGCCAAAACCAGGTCCTGCACCAAATCCAGGTCCAACAGGTCCCGGCATCATTCCAGGGCCAACTGGTCCTGGCATCATTCCTGGAGCACAGCAGTTGTAATGTTGGTTGCATGATTCATTGCAGCATGATTCAGTATGCGTGCAATAGTGTTTATGCTGGAACATATGGTGGTTAACTGTTGTGGTATGTGATGGATGAATGTGCGGCACCACAGTCGTTGAGAAAGTGTGATTCACATTATGAACAGTAGGATGAATGATAGGCGGTGTTACATTGGTTCCAAGATACATATGAAGATCCCCTTTCCATTATTCTGTTTACATTAACAGCCTATGTTGGAAGGGATAATCTTGTACTAATGAAAATACCTATTTTTAATGAAACGCATAAAAGCTATCTTTTAAACTTGTAAACATAACAGCAGTCAAACAAATAACAACAAAAAACAAAAAGAAAATTGCCTTGTACATCATACACTCTCCATCTTAATATCATAGCGAATTTTAATGAACACAGTTAACAATTTTACTATCTTCGACTACGATACACAACATGAAATCCCTGTTTTTTTCGTACTTTTTTATGAAAATTTTGTTACACTTTTTTGTATAGGTAATAGTAACTAATTGCTAACTTCTTTAGGCTTCCCCTTTCAGTTTCTCGGCCTTTTTTCTAAGTCTTTCCATTCTTTTTTCAATATCCTGCATAGGGGGTTTTACCGCTAAGGAGTTGGATGACTTTAAAAGCTCCATTGCTTTATTACAATATTGGATTGCTAATTTGAATTTTTTTTGTTTATGCTCTAAAATTTTTGCAGCTTCAACACATGCTTCGATGCTTAATTCATCCATTCCAATATCCGCAACCACTATGAATAAATGCAATGCTTTGTCCCAAAACTGTGATTTTTTCAATTGAAAAGCCAAAGCCAGCTTAGCTTGATACGAAGTTCTATCCGTTCCTTCTGAAAGGATCTTCATTACTTTTTTTGCTTCGTCTTGTTCTCCAAGAGAAGCATACCAGCGCCCTACCTCATATGACTCCTTTCTCGTCTGTAATAAATCCCTGCCGCACAGTTGAAAGGTAAGATGGGTATACAAGGTAATAAGTGAAAGAATATCAATTTCATTATGCTTTAGGATTCCTAACATTCCATCAGGCTGTTTACTTTCAATAAAATCAAAGTAAATCATAGGTGCTAAAAATCCTGGAATATCATCAACTCTTTCTATTCCTAAAATCTCCTTTTCCACAAACGCCAGCTTTAATCTTTCTAATTTATGTTTCCAAAGTCTTCTGGATGCATGATATAAATCAAAATGACCAAAAGCCGGCAGCTGGGGAACATGCTCCCTGACAAGGGTATGCCTCGTTTTTACTTGAGGCCAGTCAAAGGATTTTCCGTTGTAGGTTACAAGCGTCCGATAATTTACCTTTTCTAAAAAACTTTGATATAAAGGAACCTCTGCCCCTGGGTTGGGAAGAATATGTTGCCTTAAAACCAGATTCTCCCCCAAAACACTTGCATATCCTAGCAGGAATATTGTATTTCCAACACCCCCACTCAGGCCAGTTGTTTCAGTATCAAAGAAAAATAATTCTTCTGGTTTAAATCCCGCAGCCGATAAGGGATGATTTATTTTACTTTCGTTCCAAATATTAATGGCTTCTAAAAATTCTGCAAATCGATAATGACCGTGCTGAGAGGAAAGAGGATAACTTACTTCACGAATTAAACAGTAATCCTGGTCAAAAAAATAAGGATAAACATTTTCTTTTTCCCATTGCTCCCGAAAAGGAACATCGATTGTTTTCGATTCTTCTTTGACGGTGGTGTTGGGATTTCCATTTTCGATCGACAGATGCGGTTTCAGCCGAGCTAATTTATTTTTCAGGGACATCGGTTTCACACCCTCAAACCTTTTTCGTTTTTCAATAATGAATCAATAATTTTTAATGTATCCTTTTTGGCGGTGTCACTAATTGCTTCAGCACCGATGCAGGAAGGGCAGCCGTGTTCACAGTGGCATCTTTCAATCATTTTTTTTGCATCTAGTAATACTGAATCCATCTCTGTAAAGATCTTTTCACTCAAGCCAATGCCACCGGGGTAGCGATCATAAAAGAAAATAGTTGGTTTTTCATTGTGATCTGCTTTAACCTGTGGAACTACATGAATATCCTGAGGATCTGACATCACAAATAGCGGGGCAATCGATTCCAGTGCGTGTGCAGCCCCAACAAGTCCCTGCTCCAACCGATTTTGCCCTAATTCTGCTAATGATTTATTTAAAGAAATCCAGGCAGCGTTTGAGTGGAGTTCCTCCTCTGGAAGATGTATTGGCCCAGAACCAATGTTTTCATGTGTTTCAAATTTTATTTTTTTAAAAATGGTTGCCATTGCCCGAACACTTACGTCCCCATACCCAATCTCGATATCTGCAGTCTCTGTTAATTTATCAACTTCCAATACTTTCAATTGGACGGCAAGATTTGCGTCAGTATAGTAATCGACAGCGACTTCACGGACAAATGCCTTTTTTTCCTCCCAATCAAGTTTTTCAACTTGGAATTGTATTCCTTGATGCAAATAAATGGCTTCGTCATGAAGTAAGGTCATCGCAGAAAAGCGGTCCATTTCACCGATTACTCTTACGTTTGCAATATCAGTTTGATTAATAATCACAATATTCTCTTGGGAAGCAGAGCGTAAACTAATATTGTGTGCAGGGAACGAATCATTCATCCAATACCATTTGTCACCATTTTGATAGAGAACTCGTTCTTCAGTCAAATACTCGAGCAGTTCTTCTGTTCCCACATTTCCAAAAAGCTCCCCCTTTTTAAATGGTAGCTCGTATGCAGCACATTTCATATGATCGATCAAAATAATCAGATTATCTGGATTGATCCTTGCTGTCTCAGGACTTTTGTTAAAGAAATAATCAGGATTTTGAATCACATATTGATCAAGAGGACTGGAGCTGGCCACCATAATCACCAGGGATTCCCCATGCCTCCTGCCTGCTCTACCCGCCTGCTGCCAGGCGCTGGAAATCGTCCCTGGGTAACCTGTCATGATGCAGACTTGCAGCTGTCCGATGTCTACACCAAGTTCAAGGGCATTCGTACTTACCACCCCATAAATTTCACCGGAGCGAAGACCCTTTTCAATTTTTCTTCTTTCGGTCGGAAGATATCCGCCGCGGTAGCCCATAATTGACTTCCTTCCTAATTGATTCTTTACCAATTCCTGAAGATAAGTTAAGATGATTTCTACCCTTACCCTGCTTCTTGCAAATACAATAGTTTGGATTTTATTTTTGAGCAGTTCCCCCGCAAGTTTTCGAACCTCAAGTGTTGCACTTCTTCTTATATTTAATGGCTTATTCACAATTGGCGGATTATAAAATAAAAAATGCTTTCGGCCGCTTGGTGCACCATTATTATCAATTAAATGCATTTCTTCCCCTGTTAAAGCTTCTGCAAGTTCAAGCGGATTAGCAATGGTTGCTGAGGTACAAATAAAAACTGGATCGCTGCCGTAATACTGGCAAATTCTTTTTAGCCGGCGAATCACATTAGCAACATGACTTCCGAATACTCCTCTATACGTATGAAGTTCATCAATAACGACAAACTTGAGATTTTCAAATAAGGAAACCCATTTAGTATGATGGGGAAGAATAGCCGAGTGGAGCATATCTGGATTGGTAATGACTACATGTCCCGCTTTTCTCACCTTTTGACGGATATTTGCTGGAGTGTCTCCGTCATACGTGTAACTATTAATATTCATTCCTGCTGCTTGAATCATTTCATTTATTTCACTTTTCTGATCCTGTGCCAAGGCCTTTGTCGGAAAAATATAAAGTGCTCTTGATTCTGGATTTAAAAGGATGTTTTGTATCACAGGAAGGTTATAACAAAGGGTCTTTCCCGAGGCAGTGGGCGTTACTGCAACAATACTTTTCCTCTCTGAAACAGTGTCATACGCGGTTTTCTGATGGGTATAAAGCTCAGTAATCCCTCTTTGCTGGAGGCTTTCTCGGAGGAGAGAATGTAAATCCTCTGGAAGTTTAACAGTTTGCGCACCCTTTTCCTCGAGAGTTCGCCAGCAAACTATATTTTCTTTAAACTCACCATTTAATTTTAAATCTGCTAAAATAGCTTGTAAGCTTTTTTTTCCAAGCATTTTACTCACCTCAATACATTCATTCTATCGAATAAGCGTTCGCGAAAAAAGGATAAAGTGCTATTTTTTCATTTATTTTCACTAGTAATTTTTTGTAATACGTATTTAATTTCAAAAATATTTCATTGTTAATTTTCTTTGATAAAATAAAATAGAAATTGATGATTCGGAAATAAGAGGTGTTACGATGAAAATAGAAGAAGTTAAGCGAGTATTAGGGGAATTTTCCCTTTTTCGTGTTTTAAATGATAATGAATTAAGCAAGGTTGCAGATATAGCGATTACCCGTGAATGGAAAAAACATAGCCATGTATTCTTACAAGGCGATCCGCTTGAAAATGTTTATTTTATTTATGATGGCAAAATTAAGATCTACAAAACCGATACAAACGGCAAGGAACAAATTGTTTCAATTCTAAAAAAAGGTGAAATGTTTCCGCATGTTGGCTTTTTTAGGAAAGGAGATTATCCCGCATTTGCAGAGGTATTAGAAGCTTCTACCCTTATTTCTGTTCAAATATCACAGTTTGAAAATGTTTTAATAGAAAACCCTGAGCTATGTATTAAGGTTTTCAACGTGCTTGGTGAAAAAATTGTTGACCTGCAAAATAGGCTTGAGGAACAAATTTTAAATAATACATATGAACAAATCGTTAAATTACTCATTCGGCTCGCCAAAAATCATGGTAAAGACCTCAATAACGGATCCATACTTTTAAAATCGGAATTTACCAACAAAGATTTAGCCAATATGATTGGGACAACAAGAGAAACAATCAGCCGGACGCTGACAAAAATGAAAAAGGACGATCTAATCATTGAAGATAAAGACGGCAACCTAATATTAAATCCTAATACCCTCTTAAATGAGATCATTTAAAGAAAACCCGCAGAAATTAATTTCCTGCGGGTTTTACTTTTATTATGATAATGCAAGCATTTCTTTCATGTCTTCTTGAGCAGTGCCAATTAACTTTAAGTTAAAGGTTTCTTGAAGAACGTTTAATACACCTTCTGAAATAAATTCAGGTGCTTTTGGTCCAATTCGGATGTCTTTAATGCCTAAGCTGAAAAGACCTAAAAGAATGGCAACAGCTTTTTGTTCAAACCAAGAAAGAACAATACTTACTGGAAGCTCATTGATTTCACATTCAAATGCATCGGCCAAGGCCTTAGCAATTTTTACTGTAGAACCAGAGTTATTACATTGGCCTAAATCAATATAACGTGGAATGTCCGTTCCAGGTACTGTACCGTAATCAACATCATTAAAGCGGAATTTCCCGCAAGATGTCGTTAAAATAACTGTCTCAGGAGGCAGCGATGTAGCTAGCTCACGATAATATTCTCCACCTTGTCCTGGTGCGTCACAGCCGGCGATAACGAAAAATCTTTTAATTTTTCCTTCCTTAACTGCGGCGATCACTTCTGGTGCTAAACCAAGGACGGTTTCATGATGGAATCCGGTTAGTAATGTTTC
>JAUZQA010000183.1 GCA_030705665.1 Bacillota bacterium | reverse complement strand
ATAATCCCATCAAGCTTACTATCTTGGATATTAACAATAACCTGTTTCTCCTCTACTTTCGTAACTTGTCCTGTTGTTTTATCACCAACTTCAAAATTCCTTACTTCCACTTGATTCATATCTTCTGACATATGTACTCCTCCTTAGTCCATTAACTGCTAAGAAATATAGTGTCAAATATTCACACTATATGGAAAAACAATGTTCAAACTAACGATAAATAAAAAAGGTCTCTTTTAAATAACTTCTTATAAATAGACTGTTTTGTCAAGCGGAAAACTCTTTATGTTCATTAATAAGTTTATGGATTTCTGACATGATTAATTCAGTGGCTTCCTCAGCCGAAGCTTTGTTTTTTCTTAATTCTGTCATATCTATTGGACTTCCATAAACCATTTTTAATTTTCGAAAGCTTTTATAGGGTCCAATAATTGCACAGGGTACAACTGCAGCATCCGATTTAAGCGCAAAAAAGCCTGCTCCTGCTAATCCTTTTCCCAGTTCTCCATTTTTGCTTCTGGTCCCTTCCGGAAAGAGTCCAAGGACATGTCCTTCCTTTAAAACCTTTAAACCCTTTCTAAGCGCTTCACGATCACTCATTCCTCTTTTAACTGGGAAGGCATTACACATTTCAACGACCTTTCCAAAAACCGGAAGTTTAAACAGTTCTTCTTTTGCCATATAATAAACGTTTCTTTTAATCATAATTCCCACGACAATGGGGTCAAAATTACTTATATGATTGCAGCAAAGCAATACTCCCCCTTCCTTAGGAAATTGCTCAGCTCCTATTGCCTTAATTCTGTATAGCGGTCTAAAAATTGCGTTCACAACCGACCTTGCAAAAGTGTAAAACGTCACTCCTTCTCCATCCTTTCATGCACTAATTCCATGATTTGAGCAACAACATCCTCAATTCCCATCGTTGTTGTGTCAATTTCTACAGCATCATCTGCTTTTTTTAATGGGGCAATTTTTCTTTCCGAGTCTATTTTATCTCTTTGAGCTATTTCTTCTTTTAATAGAGTTAAATCAGATGGAAATCCTTTTTCGAGATTTTCAGCATGCCGTCTTAATGCCCGTTCCTCAACACTAGCCCGCAAAAACACTTTTACCTCTGCCTTTGGCAAAACATGCGTGCCAATATCTCGCCCATCCATTACAACGCCGCCAAACGCACCAAATTCTTGCTGCCTTCTTACCATTTCTTCACGGACTTTTTGATGCTTTGACACAATTGAAACTGAATTTGTAACCATACTCGTCCGAATTTCATTTGTCACATTTTGCTCGTCAAGAAAAACTAATTGGCCATTTGGTGATGGGGCAAGCCTAATATTCGTTCTTAATAAGGTTTGATAGAGCTCCTCTCCATCTTCAAGATCAACCCCTGCCTCTATGGCCTTATATGTTAATGAACGATACATTGCTCCTGTATCAATGTATATGTAGGATAATTTTTCTGCAACGATTTTTGCCACTGTACTTTTGCCGGCAGCCGCTGGGCCATCAATGGCAATAGATAATTTCTTGTTCATAAATCCTCCTAAAACCTTTTTACAATTCTACTTCTATTTTAACATAATCCTTTATTACCTTTTATAATAAAAACAAAGCAGGTAAGCCCTGCTTCATTTATTACTCATCGTTTCAACTATTTTTGTCATCGTATTTTTCGTAACACCTTCATATTTGGTTATTTGTTTCAGCTGCGGAATTTCATCCAGTTGATGAAAAATTAATTGTGTCAAAAGTAGTAAGACGAATTGAATAACAGCCACTTTCATGATAACTCTCTCAATTGTTTTCACTTTGATCACTCCACAAACAAAGGTTAGACCTATTATTTGAGTGATCAAACTATTTTATGCTATAAAATAAGTCCCTTCTTCTTTGCCTCTAATTGTCTTTCAAAACTATAGCGTAAAAGCAATTGCCTTTCCTGGTTGGAAACATCGATAAATTGAATGGATATTTTATTTCTAGTTTCATTAAATGGAAGAATTCTAACAATTTTGCATTGGAGTTTCAGGTAATGGTATTCCCCATTTTGCATCACCAAAACTAACCATGCTAAAATTCTCATATCCGTTTTAAAATGAATTTCATTAGGGATTAAAACAGCTGCTCCCCCAGCACTAATATCGTCTGTAATCGTTGTAATTGGATCAAATTCATATTCCAATGGATGGATTGCAATGTCAACCGCAGTCTCCACTCTAACATATTGGCGGCGCTGAATTTTAATTAAATTCTTGTCTCCTGGATATGTAAGGATTAACATAGGAATATTTTTTTTGATTCTCCCGTTAATTTCCGATTCAAATAAATAAATAGATGAGCCATCACTTCCGACAAAAGTAACTTTGAGTTGTGTTCCATCTAACAAAAAAGCGGCTCTATTTGTCCTTAAGCTAATCGGATAATCAATATAAAAGGCATTTTCTTTTATATCCACCAGCCTGCATTTAAACTTCTCTGCATCTGATTCAGCGCTTTGAGATATTAGTTCAAGTGTTAAAACATCACCGATTTGTATCAAATCAAAACACTCCCTTACCACATCCATACTTGAACTAATTTTATTATTACATGATATAAAAAAAAGGAAAAGCAATTCTCGCTTTTCCTACATAACATTTTCGGAAATTTCATCCGGATTTTTGAGTTTCTCTACTTTTTCCTCTTGTCCATTTTCTGCATTTATAAAAATCCGATAGGTATCATGATCGATAACACCTAAAAATTCATAACATAGAACTTCTTTATTCAAGTCATTTAAAATAACAGCTTCTCGAGATTCCATTACCTTAAAGTTCGGATTCGTTTTTGTCTGGGCTTGTTCTTTCGTTATGGTAGGAGCAGGAAGGACACGATTCTGATGCGACTTTAAATACTCTTCAGCAGAATAACCAACAATACTTCCATTATCTAGTGCTACCTTTAGTTTTATTGATTCAGGATATATTCTTATGTTATCTTGTTTTGCTACAAAATCAAAAACTCCAATATTATCATATTGAGCACTTTCATATAACTCCATTCCATTAATGCCTCTGGCCTTTAAGAAAGCTGCCGCCTGATTGCTTGCATCGTTAAGACTTAATTTTTGAGTTGTGACATTTCTGGAATTAATAAACCAAATTGGATAGCCGCCTTTTTCGGTAATATCCATGTTAACTTCTTCGTTGGATTTTGAATTTTTAAGAGAAACACTATAAAAACCATAGTCAGATCCTTTTCCGTTTTGTGTCACTTTTACTTGATCGGATTGTTCCATATTAACAAATTTCTTTGCTATAGTACCTGCCTCGCTTCTAGAAATTTGTTTTCCTTTAATATTATTAAAATTTTCATCTTTGGTTTGCATGTTCGTAAACGATGGTCCAAAATCTGTGTCTGTATAGCCTGAAACTGTTTTTTCAACCGTTTTAAACCCATCGATAATCGTGTTATCTGCATTTTCTTTACCAGACGCTAACGCCATTTCGACGTCCATCCAGCGCAGATTGTGCTTAAGTGCTATACTTTGAACATTTCTCAATTCTTTTTGAATTTCTCCAGACTTTTTATACAGGACCTTTAGTGTATTGTATTCTTGATTGGATAGAGGGGTCTTATCTAAATCTCGTACCGCTGCTCGATAACTAAAATTACCAATATTGGCCAAAAACTCTTCTGTTTTATTAAACGGGAGCAATGTTAACGGCAATTGACCGACATCACCATGGGCCTGAGAAGTGATTTTCCATACCTCCACTAATCCAGGTGACAATGATTGACGGGAGTTCATGGCAAGAGTTGAACCGATTTTATCGTGTAATAAATCAATATGAAAGGAGAGATTATGAAAAGCACGTTGATAGTTGTTTTCAGCATTTAATAAAACAGCATTCTTATCCCGATGCTCCTGATAACCCCAAAAAGCTGTCCCCGCTATACCGAGAGCGAGAATCGTAATTAAAATTCCTCTAATCAAAACAATCACCCCATTACTTGCAGAATATATGTTTCCCAATTTTTTTAATTTGCGGTCGATTCCATATCCAAGAGCTTGTGGCAGTGGCAGGGTTAAAATAATACAAGGCATTGCCAGTCGGATCCCATCCATTTATAGCATCCACTACCGCTTCTTTTGCTTGCGGATTAGGGGTAAGCCAGATTTGACCATCAGAAACAGCTGTAAAAGCACCAGGTTGAAAAATAACGCCGGCAACTGTGTTAGGGAAGGAGGCACTTTGTACTCTGTTAAGAATAACGGCGGCAACCGCTACCTGCCCGATAAAGGGTTCCCCTCTTGATTCCCCATAAACGGCATTTGCCATTAATTGAATATCGTTTTGTGAGTATCCTTGCGGTGTGTTTACAGCAGTTGGTTTTTTGGGTGCTGTTCCCATAGATGTTGAACTGTTGTTATTGTTAGTGTTTGTTGCATTATTGCCTTTTCCTGGTCCGTAATTAGTAACGTCTTGCCCGGAATTAACTTTGCTTTTAATATACTGTTCGTTATAGCTGCTTACCTGTAATAATTTTTCTTTTGTCGTTTTTCCTGCTAATCCATCAACAGGCATTCCGTAAGCTTGTTGAAAGTTTCTTAATGCCCAGTATGTTCCCCAATCAAAGACTCCAGTTATTTTCCCGCTATAATATCCGATATACTGGAGTCTTGATTGCAATTCAATCACGTCATCACCCGCTGCACCGCGTTGTAATACTTGGCCTGAAAAAGCTTGGACAGTCCCGATTTTTTCAAAAAGTGATAACGGCAGAATACAAAGGGAGATTAGAATGAAGGCATTTAGCAGAACTTTTTTCTTTATCATGAAAAATAACCCCCAAATGTAATATACGATAAAACTATTTTCTGTTTTATTGGAAGTTTTATTCAAAAAAAACCCTACATTTAGGAATGTAGGGTTTTTTGGAAAGGATAGGGTTTATTAAAGTGTTTAGCGCTTAAAATTTTAGCCATTTTAACCTTTCTTAGACCAAGCCACCAAAGAAAGATCATAAATGGCATGATCATATAGATCCAATTCTCCTGTGAAATGAGAATATAATCATAAAATCCATGCAGAAGTGTGGGAAGTATAAGTGCAACGATTACACCTGTTACTTTTAACCCCTCAGTAAATTTTGCCCTGCTTAAATAAAAACCCATGATTACCCCAAACAGGGCATGACTGGAAACCGGCAGCAGCGCCCTGGAAACCGCATGTTCAACTCCATGACTGACTAAATAAAATATGTTTTCAGTTGTAGCAAATCCCAAGGAAACAGAGGCCCCATAAACAATTCCGTCAAAAGGTTCATCAAATTCAACATTTCGGTAAATAACATAGTAAAGAAGAAGCCATTTAAAAAGTTCTTCAAACATACCTGAGGATATAAATGCATCGAAAAATTCAGATTTAATCAAGTTCTCTACTTGCAGGACATGCTGAATAAACATGATTGGAAGCACCAGTAAAGCCCCATATATAAAGGTCCTTAACACGTAGGGGATGGGCTCGGCTTCATACTCATCCTTCAAATAAAAAAAACTCAGTAATGCTAATCCGGGGGCAATTCCGGCGGATAGGATTCCCAGCATGAATTATCCTCTTTTCCATCATTTTCTTAATCGTAACATGGAATATTAGTAAATAACATTAAAAATTATCGAGTTTCTTTATTTACTATTTATTTTTTCGGCGATGGCTCTTGCAATCAAATCACCATGAAATCTTCCATTTTCAATAAATATTTCATTTGCATTATTTCCAGCGGCAATGACCCCTGCGATATAAATACCTGCAATATTTGTTTCCATTGTTTCCTCGTCATAAAGAGGACTTCCTGTTGCCTCATCAATTTTTATCCCCATCTTTTTTAAAAATTGATGATCTGGGTGATAACCAGTCATCGCGAAAATAAAATCATTTTTGATTGTTTTCTGCTGGCCATGTTTGAAATAGACAACAGAATTATTTGTTACTTCTTTCACATTCGCCTCGAATTCCATGAAAATAATTCCTTTTCTTACTAAAGAATCAAATTCAGGCAAAATCCATGGCTTGATACTTTCTGAGTATTTACCGCCTCGGTACAAAACGGTCACTCTTGCTCCTGCCTTAACCAATTCAATTGAGGCATCCACACTGGAATTTTTACCACCGATGACACAGACATCTTTATCAAAATAAGGATGAGCTTCCTTGAAATAGTGGAAAACTTTTGGCAAATTCTCACCGGGAACATTCATATAGTTGGGATGATCATAGTAGCCAGTTGCAATAATTACGTTGGATGCTAAATAAACATCCTTATCTGTTATTACTGTAAATTGACCATCAGGAAGCTTTTTTACTTCATCAACTTTCTCATAGGCGTTAATTCGCAAGTGTTCCCGCTTTGCTATTTCACGATAATAAACAAGGGCCTGATTTCTTTTTGGTTTATAATTTTCAGTAACAAAAGGAATATCACCGATTTCCAGCTTTTCACTCGTACTAAAGAAGGTTTGATGTGTAGGATATTTATATATGGCATTCACAATGTTGCCCTTTTCAATAATAAGTGGATTTCCCCCGATTTTTTTTATCGAAATTGCCGCGGCTAATCCACAAGGTCCCGCTCCTATAATAATAACGTCTTCCTTTTGCATTGTAACACTCCTTAACAAAACAGTATGTACCTTATTAATATTGAAAATTAGGTTAAATTAAAAAACTCCCATCACGTTCCATGATAGGAGATTTTTCAATATGTTTCAATGTAAAGGCTTAGATCCACCCTCTAAAACGGCTAGCTTCGGCCATTTTTCTTACTCCTACCATATAGGCAGCAAGGCGCATATCTACCCGACGTGTTTGGGCTGTATTATATATGCTATTAAATGATTTTACCATAACCTTTTCTAATTTTTCTTCCACTTCTTCTTCAGACCAATAATACCCTTGATTGTTTTGCACCCATTCAAAATAGGAAACGGTTACTCCCCCTGCAGAAGCTAATACATCAGGTACTAGAAGTATACCCCGATTCGTTAATATTTCGGTTGCTTCAAGTGTTGTCGGACCGTTAGCTGCCTCTACAACAATGCCAGCCTTAATATTGTTTGCATTTTCTTCTGTAATTTGGTTTTCAATCGCTGCAGGAACTAAAATATCACAATTAAGTTCAAGCAGTTCCTTATTCGTAATCGTGTTATTAAATAATTTCGTTACAGTACCAAAACTATCACGGCGGTCTAACAGGTAATCTATATCCAGTCCGTTTTCATCATACAAAGCACCATATGCATCAGAAATTCCAACCACATTTGCTCCGGCATCATGCATAAATTTTGATAGATAGCTTCCTGCATTGCCGAAACCTTGGACAATCACCTTTGCCCCTTCTAGTTTAATTTCCTTTTTCTTTGCCGCTTCTCGAATACAAATGGTTACTCCCTTTGCAGTTGCGGATTCACGGCCGTGTGAGCCTCCTAATACAAGAGGCTTTCCAGTTATAAAGCCTGGGGAATTAAATTCATCAATTCTGCTGTATTCATCCATCATCCATGCCATGATTTGCGAGTTAGTGAAAACATCCGGAGCGGGAATATCCTTTGTTGGCCCAACTATTTGGCTAATGGCTCTAACATAGCCTCGGCTTAATCTCTCCAGCTCTCGAAAAGACATATCCCGAGGATCACAGACTATACCGCCTTTGCCACCGCCATACGGAAGATCAACAATTCCACATTTCAGACTCATCCAAATGGACAAGGCCTTTACTTCCGTTTCAGTTACT
>JAUZQA010000182.1 GCA_030705665.1 Bacillota bacterium | reverse complement strand
CTTTCTCTTCATCTTCGCAACTGTCTCGGGTGGTTATTTAGACGAAAAGTCCACAAAACGCATTGTCCAAACGAATTAAAGATAAAGAAAACTTGCCGATTGGCGAGCACCAAAGGGCGAAGATAGAGGCGTAGTATACACTTATACTTTCCTTTTAGCCAAAAAGAGCAGCCGAAATGGCTGCTTTCATTGTAAATTATTTACACTATAACAATATTTTTAGTTGAACGGAATGTGCTTAAAGGCAAAAAATTGTCTGACCAAAACGATACACGGGACAAGGTACCAGCTTTTAGTGCTTTGGCTTAACATTTCTCCAGCCCTATTTGGTACTAATAGAACCGCTCTAATCATATTCTTTTAAAAGAAAACAATATGAGGGGAGTAAAGTTAGTTGAAAAAAGTTAAAGTACGTTTACGGCCCATTGTAAGTAAGGTAAATCTACCAACTGTTTTGAAAACAACTATACTTCCAGGTGACAGTATTGAAACACTATTTATCGCTACCCAGGTTGGAGAGATTTTTTACATAAAAACCGGAAGCTTGCGGACCTTTTTAGATCTTCGTCCGCAAATCATAAAACTGGGTGTTACAAGGGGCGGATATGATGAACGGGGATTGCTCGGATTAGCGTTTCATCCCGAATTTAATAGAAACGGTCTTTTTTATCTTCATTATTCAGTAGCAGGAACACAAGGTCCAGGTGCTTTATCTGAACATTTTAAACCGAACCCCTGTGAACCCAAAACCTTACACATGCGATGGAACAATAGAGAAACTCAATATGATCATATTGATACAGTAGAAGAATGGATTTTACAATCGAATGGACATCCACAAAAACGAAGGACATTACTAAACGTAAGAAGACCATTTTTAAATCATAATGGTGTCAATAGCTTACACTTTTCACCTGAAACAGGAAAACTTGTATTAACAACCGGAGATGGTGGGGCAGGCTATGATCCTTTTAATTTGAGCCAGGATGATATGGAAATTGCAGGTAAAATCATTGAAATCGACGTTACTATGAATACTTTTATCTATCATCCACCCGTTGTGACACGTTTTAACGAACTTCCCTCCTCAATTCAGGAAACACTTACGGTAATGGCCAAAGGAGTCCGCAACATACCGGGGATTGCATTTCAAAGGTTTTATAATCAGTATATGAAATATACTGGAAACGTCGGCCAGGATTTGGTAGAGTCCATTTTTTCATTTGTTCATTATAAGCCAATGCCGGTTAAACAGCTTATACAAGCTTCTTTAATGAATACTGAATCTGCCCAAGAAGGATATATTAACTTTGGCTGGCGAAGCTGGGAAGGTGCTTACCCAACTTCAATTATTTGGGGCTGCACTAATAACCCCAGTTTAGATGAGAAAATAATGGCTTTTTACGATGAAGTAATTAATACTTCAGTAAAGCGGCTTCAGCCTTTAACTAGTTATTATCATAAAGATCCCCGTCCCGATAAATTTGGAGGAACAGCACTTACTGGAGTACAAGCCTATATGGGGAACGCGATCCCTGAATTAACAGGAAGTGTTGTGTTTACCGATCTTGCCCGGACTGATGAATCTGGGTCTCCGGTTAGAGGGGTTTTAGCTTATACCAGGGTGAGAACAGATGGTAAACTTAGTGATTTTAGTGTGATTAAAACTGATGATATTTTTGGATCTCAATCAGCTTATTTTGTTAATTTGGGAACGAATGTTGATCAAACCAGACTATATTTAGGAGTCTATGGTTCGATGAAAGTGGCTGATTTGAACCAAGGTACTGTTTTTGAAATTGTTCCATGATACAAAGTAATCACAATAAAGGTAGAAGTCTTCTTCATGTGAAGACTTCTACCTTTATTTATAAGAACCTATTTATTTGTTTCACTTTTATTGGCCTTTTTTCTCTGCTTACTTTGATGATTTCTCCGATAATACTGATTGCAATTTCTTCTGTTGTTTCCGAGCCAATCTCCAATCCGATCGGAGAATGAACCTGCGCCAATTGATCTTCCATGACCCCTTCACTTTTTAATTTTTCAAAAATGCTGATCACCTTGCGTTTACTGGCAACCATCCCTACATATGCACAGGGAAATTTCAGGATTGTTTTTAAGGCAATATCGTCTCGATCTTTTGTTGCAATCGCCACAAAAGAATTTTCATTTAGGCTGGTGGCAAGCAAAGCTTTTTCGATATCCTCGTTCACAAAAAGGTTGGTCGCATTCGGAAAGCGCTCCTTCGTACAATAACCAAGGCGGTCATCGACAATGCAATAAGGATATTCCAGAAAATCAGCGAGCTTTGCCATCGCATAGCTCAAATGACCGGCACCAACTAAAACCAGTTCTGGCCTGCTTTTATAGACTTCAATAAATACTCGTAAGGTACCGCCGCAATTCATCTGAATTCCGTCTTTGGCATGTTTATTCAATTTATATTCAACGATTTTTGATTGTCCATTTTGGATGGCCTTTACACTTTCTTCGATGATATAGTATTCAGCCAAGCCCCCTCCGACCGTCCCTTCAATCGCACCTTCCTGATAGACTATCATTTTTCCAACATGACTGGGAGTCGAGCCCTTTGATTCAATAATCATGGCTAAAGCAAAGGTTTGGTTTTGACGCGTCAGCATGGCCACTTTTTCCATCAGCAGCATGGATAGTTCTCCCCTTTTTTTGAAAAAATTAATATGGTGGATATTGCTTCATGCTAAGAAAATAGCGTAATAGATTTAGAGCGACTGTTTTTCTGTAGACGGCCGTGGAACGCTGGTCGTCGATCGGTTTAATAATTTTTTCAAAGTCTGCGACAATGGAAGTGATGTCTGCGGAGGCTAATGGGATCGGTTTTCCATGCAATTTCTTCTCAATAGCGATTGAACGAACCATAGTAGGTCCGACTGCCCCGAAGGCAAAGCGAATGTCATCGATTCTTTCATTGCTTATGCGGATAAAACCCGCAAACGATACTTTGGCAATGGCATCCGCGTTCCTGTTCCCTACTTTTTCAAATACGATATGTGCACCAACTTCAAACACTGATGGTAACATAATCTCAACCAGGATTTCATTTTGAAATCGCCCGACCCTTCGTGGACCTTGAATAAAATCGTTGATGGCAACTACACGTTCGCCATCTACCGAGCGCAACAGAAGCTTTGCATTGTATACGTATAACAATGGAAGTGTGTCGCCGGCTGGAGAGGCATTGCAAATATTTCCACCCAATGTACCTCGGTTCCTAATTGCTGGGGCAGCAATAGTTCTAATCGCATTCTTTAATAGGATAGGAATTAAGGGATGATCAAGTAATTCACTATAGGTACAGCAAGCCCCGATATGGAGATCCCTTTGATTTTGATACACCTGCTTTAATTCAGAAAGGTGATCGATAAACACAATTGGTTTAGGTATTTTGGGAGGTACTCCCCTTCCACTTTTGTGAAGAACCATAACATCAGTCCCTCCAGCGATGATTGCACAATCTTCTTTATTCAATTGGCTCAAAGTTTGATCTAGTCGACTGAATCGATACGCGGTTATTTTCTCTGCCATATGCCATCACCTTTTTTTGCTGCCAGAATGATCGCCTCTACAATCATGTTGTAGCCCGTACAACGGCACAGATTTCCGGAAATACCTTCACGAATTTCCGCCTCTGAAGGATGAGGATTTTTTGATAACAATGCAGCACTTGCCACGACCATCCCAGGAATACAGTAACCGCATTGCACTCCTCCTGCAGTCGAATAGCTCTCATCTAAAATCTTAAATTGTTCCGTTTCCATTAGACTTTCTATCGTTTGAATTTCTGCGCCCTCAATCGAGCCAATCGGAATCAGACAGCTGTTTTGCAGGAGGTTATTCACCATCACACTGCAGGCACCGCACTCCCCTTCGCCACAGCCTTCCTTTGTTCCGATTAGCTCAAACTCATCTCTCAATACATCTAGTAATCTTGCTGTAGCAGGGGAATTCGTTTCTACCGTTCTTCCATTTAATGTGAATTTAATCAACCTTCTTCACCATCTTTCATCCAAAGACGTTCAATAATGACTTCCGGTGTAATCGGAATTTGCTGAAAAGAGGTTTGCAATGCATCCTCAATCGCAGCTTGGACGGCCGGTGCGCCGCCGATTAACGTCAACTCGCCTGCACCCTTCGCCCCATATGGACCATCCGTGTAGGGATTATCAAACACCTTACTTTCGATTGAAACAACGTCCAATGAAGTCGGCGGTCCGTAATCCGATATGCTTTTTTGTTGGATTCTGCCCTGTTTAGACGTCATCTTTTCCAGATACCCGTACGCTAATCCTTGAGCCAAACCACCGTCAATTTGTCCTTTCATAATCCGTTCATCAATGACCTTGCCAACTTCATAATTTCCGTATACTTTTTCCAACTTTACATTTCCAGTTAACGTATCAACTTCTACTTCAACGAAATTAACTCCCCATGAATATGCCGGGTAGGCATCTCCAGTAAAGGTCAACTCATTCCAAGGAATCATTTCACGGTGAACATAATTCTCCACTACTTCCTGTTCCATCCCTGGTTGCCACTGAGCTTTCAGTTTTTTTGCGGCACGCTGAAGCAATTTTCCGACAATCATTGTCGTCCTGGAAGCTACTGTGGGACCGGAGTCGGGTACCTCTTTTGTATCGGGATTCGGGTATAAAACTTTTTCGAAGGGAAGGTTTAGTTCTTTGGCGACAATTTTACTTAAAGTGGTATAAATGCCTTGTCCCATATCAGAGTTGGAGATTTTTAGCATAACCTTGTCATCTTTTGATTTGACAAGCTTTACTGTTGCCTTAATATGATCTCTTTCGCCACTGCCTGTAAATCCACAGCCATGGAGGAACAGAGATGTTCCGATTCCTTTTTTATAGCGTTGATTTTGTTGATTAAAACGCCGAAATTCCTCTTTTTTCTTTGAGTATTGTGTCGTGTTGAGTAAATCTACAATCATATCTTCCACTAATATGGGGTCTCGAAATTTACCTTTAGTAATTGTGGGGTCTCCTTGTTTGACGAGGTATTTTCGTTTATATTCAAGCGGGTCTAGTTTTGACAGTTTACTAAGATGCCCCATATGACTTTCGATTCCGGCAAAGCTTTGTGGAGCACCAAAACCTCTGAAGGCACCGTTAGGGACGGTGTTCGTTTTTAAACAAAATCCTTTTGCATGAAAATGCGGAATTTGATAAACACCTGCACTATTAATTAGGGCACGCTGCAGCACGACATTGCTCAATCCCAAATTCGCTCCGCCATCGAGAAAGATGTCAACACACATGCTCAAAATATTTCCAGCCTGATCTAAGGCAGTTCGATATTTGAGTTTGGCCGGATGCCTTTTCGTCGTAACCACCATATCTTCAGAACGGTCGAACACGAGCATCACAGACTTTTTAACTGCTCTTGCAGCAACGGCTACGTGACAGGCCATCATCGAAGGATAATCTTCTTTGCCTCCAAAACCTCCACCTGTAGGGCTTTGCACCACTCTTACTTTATCATCGCCGCATGCTAAAGCACTTAGCAATGCATTTTTTATATAATAAAGACATTGCATCGATCCCTGTACGACAATTTCATCATCCTTATAAACGGCTAGCATTCCTTGTGGCTCAAGGTAGACATGCTCCTGATAACCAGTACTATATTCTTCTTCAATGATTTGGTGGGCCCCCTGTTCGATCGCTGAAATATTTTCTAAGCTTTCGCCAAATTCATAGTTTGCCATAATTACTTCGGAGGATGATATTTGTTTAATGGCTTCTTCCAATGTATAGATAGCCTGATGTTCTTCAAATTCTACCTTCACTTCATTCCGCAAACCGTACAAAACATTCAGGTCTTTTCCCACGAGCATAAGAATTGGCTCACCAATATAATTGACCCATTCATTGGCAAAAATCGGCTGATCTTCTTTTATGATTTTTACATAATTTGGTCCGGGAATATTCTCTGCTCCAACCGCTTCATAGCCTTCCGGAAGGTTCGGCAAATGAATGGATAGGATTTTTCCATAGGCAATGGACGATCGAACCAAAACACCATAAACCATATTTTCCACTTTCATGTCACTAATATAGGGCAGCTGACCCGATACTTTACCACTATGGTCTTTTTTGGGCACTGAAGTGCTTATGTCTTTGAGACTCATGGCAACACACCCTTCGACTCAATTTTTTAAATGGAGAAAACCTCTTCTTACGATTTTATATATGGAAATGATATTTTATGATTCATTTCTACTCCTTATTTTCAACTTAGTTCACTAATATTTACAAAAGCTTGACGAGAATAACTCAGGCACCTACTTAGTAAGCAGGTGCCCGATATCAAAAGTTTATTCTTTTTTTATTCTTCCCGCTTTTTTTGCCGCTTCTTTTAAGATGACCTCGATTTGGGCATTCACACTTCGCAGTTCATCCTGCGCCCATTTTTCCAGAACTTCGTATAGTTTTGGATCGATCCGCAACGGAAATGCTTTTCGCTTATTCATTTATAACACAACCTTAATAGATACTTCCGGTATTGATAATTGGCTGTGTCCCTTTCTCGGAAACAATGGCAACCATTAAGTTATTCACCATTTGTGCCTTTTTCTCTTCATCCAGTTCGACAATTTCTTGTTCCTGAAGCTGATCGATCGCAGCTTTTACAAGCCCCACTGCCCCGTCGACAATCACTTTACGAGCAGATAAAACGGCATTCGCTTGTTGTCTTTGAAGCATGGCAGCGGCAATTTCTGAGGAATAGGCAAGATGCATAATCCTAGCTTCAATCACATCGACACCTGCAACATCCAGTCTCTTTTGTAAATCATGAACAAGAACCTCAGCAATTTCATCACTATTTTGCCTTAAGGTTAGGGTATTTTCGCCCCTGTTTTCGTAGGAATCATAAGCATATCTGCTTGCAATATGACGAATCCCTGTTTCACTTTGAATTTGAATGAATTTTTCGTAGTTTTCAACATCAAACAATGCTTTCGCTGCATCATTTACCTTATATACCACTACTGCGGCGATTTCAATTGGATTTCCTTCAGAATCATTTACCTTAAGCCGTTCACTCGTAAAATTCGTCACACGCAACGATACACTCCGTTTGAAGGTGAAAGGAATCGTTGCCCACAATCCCTGGTCACGAATGACACCCATATACGTGCCAAAAAACGTTAATACTTTTGCTTGGTTTGGCTGCACAATCGTTAAGCTTGTGGCAATAATTAAACCTAGAAAGAATACCACGAACCCTCCAACTTTTCCTCCAACCGAAAAGACATTAACAATTAGGAATACACCACCGACAATACACACTAAGGCAATGACAAGTGCTGCAAAACCATTCATTTTAAAAATTGATTTTTCCTTCATACTTACCCCTCCATGATATAAAAGTGATATCACTTCAATATCATCATAAGGCTACTGTTAAAAAAAGTAAATAACTTTTTTGGTTATGGTTTTGTCATTTTTTAAAGAAAAGTGCCAGGAATCACATAAAGAAAAAATGTCTTTTTATGATTCCTGGCACTTATTCTCTCATTACTCAGATCTTCATTATCCCTCGAAGGCTTTCTGTAATTCCGCAAGATCAAATTTTTTCATTTTTAGAAATGCTTTTGTTACGCGCTCGAGTTGCTCAGGAGCGCCCTTGCTCATCATCTCGTTCATTGCCCTAGGCACAATCTGCCAGGATATTCCAAACTTATCCTTCAGCCATCCGCATTGCTCTGCTTCCTTAACTGCAGAAAGCTTCTCCCAGAAGTAATCAATTTCTTCTTGTGTGTCGCAGTACACCATAAACGAAACTGCCTCGTTAAAACTGAATCTATGCTCATG
>JAUZQA010000181.1 GCA_030705665.1 Bacillota bacterium | reverse complement strand
AGAAACACAATTTCATTTTCCTCACTTATTTTCTTTGCATCAAAAGATTCCATAGGTTTTTCATTAATATTTGTAAGGTGAGGGTATACGTCACTAAACCGAGTACCTGCTTGCGAATTAGAAATAACTGTACCAACTTCAAGAATTGGATGTTTATTGATCAAGCGAATCAGTTCAGCCGACCCGTAACCTGTTCCGCCAATAATGGCTGCTTTCATTATATTCATCTCCCTGTATCCCTCTTAGTGTATTATTATACTGATTTATTGATAATTATACAATAATTTTAATACCCAATTTTCAATTAAAGTAGAAAATTATTAATATTTCCACTTGCAATCGCTTACAATTTTAGGCATGTCTTACTATAAACTCTTATGCAAAAAAAAACGGAGCAGCCATTTTGGCCACCCCGTTTCTTTCATAAATTATTATTTTACAACATTGAATGTACCCATCATATAATCGTTGTGCATCATAGACCAATCCTGATTATCACCATCACAAGGAAGTGTACAATTCCATGTAAGCTTACCAGTTTTATCTGGTGTAAATTGGACAGTCGTTACACTTGGATTTCCATCCGCAATTCTTGGTGTTTCGTTGACAGTCACCCCAAGGTCTTGAATGGCAATTGGGTGTGCCGCCTTCCCTAAACCATAAACAGTTAATTCAACTGGTTGACCTGCTTTAACGGTAAGATTTCCTGGAGTATAGGCATCATGCAGTTTGCCATCTGATCCTAGTTTGTAACTTGGATTCATAACCATTGAAACATATTGTACTTTGTTATCTGCAGGTAATACTGTGATCTTCCCTTGCATGAAACCTTTCTGTGTCATTGCCCACTGACCGTTATCTCCATCACATTTGTCGGCGCAGAACCATGAGAAATCACCTGTTTTCTTAGGTGTAAATGTATAAGTTGTTTCTGCAGGCAGTCCTTTTTTCGTTGAACCTTTGATTTTTACATTTAATCCTAAGTCTCCGGAAGTATAGGTATGTGTGCCGCCATCATAGTTTAGGAAGTGCAATGTTACAGGTTGTCCTTCTGTAATTTTGATATCTCCGTTTATGTAAGCATCATGCATTTTTCCATCGGGACCAACTTTTGAACCTGGCTCAATGACAATATATTGATTATACGCTGTTGCTTGTTTGACATCCGCTTTTGCAGCCGTTTCAGACTTAGAAGCCGCAGAAGCAGTCTTTGTCGCACTCGTCGTACCACAACCGGCTAAAGAAAATGAAAGAGCAGATACTAACGCTATTGCTAGCGTGACTTTTTTGATGATTTTATTCATTTGAATTGCCTCCATGCAAAATTGATTTTGTTTATGAAACAAAATATACTCCTGTTTCCATCGTGCCAGTGTGATAATTATCACGTATCACGTGAACACTTTTCGAACACTCATCTTTAGATAAAAATAAATAAACCCTTGAAGCGCTGCATGCTTCAAGGGTTTTTATCATTTTAATAGATATTATGCTCGTCGCTTTGTTGGAAAAATCCTTTATTTAGACACCAGTTTCCGACTTGGGTAAAAATTGCAAAAACAAAAAAGAAATTCATGGCCCAAACATTAATAAAAGGAGTCATCTCGCCGAATTCAATTGTAGACATGCCTTTAAGCTTCATTACAATAAGAGACTCTATGTACAACAAAACAAAACTAACTACTCCCGATAAGCCAATTCTGAGCATTTTTACCCATCCTCCACCGTATTTATACATTTTTGACAATTTCGTGAACTTCAATTAAATTTATTATATTCCTTTTGATAGCAAGATGAAACAAAAAAATTCATTATCCCTTATAAAAGCCTGAAAAAAATTGTTATTATTAATTACGGAAGTTATGTTCAAAACTATTTAAGATACCCATCCTTTAGGAGTGAAAAATATGAGTGTACATAAAGAAATTACCGCACATGTTAATCAAGCAAATAAAAGAATAACTGATTTTTTAACTCTCGACCAAAAAAGGGAGTTCTACATTGAAGAAGCAGTTGAATTATGTAAGCAAGGAAAAGCCTTCTCAACCGAAAAGATCAACGAAGTTACAAATCAGATAAATGAATTAGCCAAACAAGGAATAGTTCCCGCTCGAAAAAATGTGACAATTGAAATGGTTAGAGAATACGTTAATAGAATGAAATAAAGGAAATTATGTGGCCCCTAAAAGGGGCTTCTTTTGTGGGTTCTTTATAATAATCGCATTCGCATTAAGTATAAAATTCCAATTGTAAATATGAATTTTCAATATTTCGAAAAATAATAGGCAAAATTATGTCATATTATGCTAAAATAAACTTGAAAATACACCTTTTAATAGGAAAAGGATTGGAGAAATCTTGTATAGGATTGTTATTGAACGAGAAGATGATGTATATATGGCAAGTACTATTGGTAAAAGAGTTGGAGAAGATTATGGTTTAAATAAAAGTCAGCAGACCAAATTAGTTGTATCTATCATGGAATTAACCCGCAACATTGTCTTTTATGCAAAAAAAGGGGAACTGTTTATAAAGCCGATTCCCTCTTATGGTATAGAAATTACAGCCATCGATCAAGGACCTGGCATTCCGAACCTTGATCAGATTTTGAACAATACAATTCGGTCGAAGACTGGTTTAGGTTTAGGTTTATCAGGAGTGAAACGCTTAATGGATGAATTTGAAATTACAAGCACAGTCAACTTTGGTACGAAAGTTAGGGCAGTAAAATGGTTAAATGAAGGGCAGGCTAGTCGCTTTGGTTAATTTACCTACCGCTCAGGGAACCTCTTATGGTTTAATTGAAATAAATCCCGATGGCTCCATTCAAAAGGTTAACAATGAAGGAAAAAAACTGTTACTCTCAGATGATAATGATACGAACTATCTTTTTCACCGCATTAAAAATAATGAAATTAAGACAAAACTGCACGAATGCTTTATGGGTAGAACGAATGACTTTATCGTAACCATAGATAGTCAGCCATACTTTTTCTTATTTCACCGAACCTTTAAGGAACAAAAACTTGAAAAAATACATGTATATATGTTTAACATCGCCTATCTTCAGAACTCACATGAACATAATAATTGGAATAACCACTTATTGTCCTCAATTGGTGAAATGGCTGCCGGCATCGCTCATGAGGTTCGAAATCCATTGACTGCAGTAAAAGGGTTCCTCCAATTGTTAGATCAGACCTATAACCAGGAATACACACAAATAGCCCAAAGTGAATTAGATCGGGCAATTCATATTTTAAATGATTTAATGAGTGTTTCAAAACCTGAATTTGTTCAGGAAAAACAAGTTACCTTTAACCTTTGTTCAGAAATCGAATCTATCTTACTTTTATTCCAAAACCAGCTCTATGAGATTACGGTCATTAAAAAGTTTGCTAACGAAAGCTCAGTTATCATAGGCAGAAGAGATCAAATAAAGAAAGCTTTATTCAATTTAATTAAAAATGCAATTGAAGCCATGTCTCCTGGTGGAACTTTAATGATTGAGCAATATGAAGACTTTCAGGATATTCATATCAATATCTCTGATTCAGGCATCGGTATCCCAAAGGACAAGCTCCGATTACTCGGCACCCCATTTTTCACATTAAAACAGGATGGAAAAGGGATGGGGTTAGCACAAGTCTTTAATGCCATTCAGACGAATGACGGCAAAATACATGTCACAAGTGAAGAAGGAAAAGGAACTACTTTTTTCCTGTCATTTCCAAAAGTAATATCACATTCTAACCAATTTCTAGGAGGCAATTCGATGATTCAAGCAGTTGATTCAAAAGTTGAACTTGAAAATTTCTTAACGAAAAATGTCCACTTTTATACAGAAGAATGGATGCAATATCTTCAAAAAAATAAAAGCTATATTACCTCATTACTAAAAGAAAATGGCGAGATGGAAAGCTATAAAGTAAAAGGTAATCCAATCATGAATCTTGTTGCAGATAATATCAGCCAAATAAAAATGGAAGACATTATGGATGTTGCCCGGGAACGTGGTGTGAGGAGTGCTAAGACAGAATTTCCAATCCATTTGGCTTGGGAACTGTTCCAATCATCCCGTGGAATTATTTGGAACGCCATTAAAGCTTTTTATGTTGAGTCCAACAACACTCTTTCAGTGGATGAATTTTTCACATTAGAGCGTCATGTAAATGACATTATTGATTTTTATATTGATTCATATACCGCTTATTATGCAAACTACAAGGAAGAATTGCTAAAAAGCCATCGTGAAACAGTTGATGAGCTGTCAGTTCCAATTATTCCAATTGCTGAGAGAGTTTCAATCCTTCCAATCGTTGGAACTGTAGATACCTATCGTGCCAAAAAAATTCGCGAAAAAACTCTCCAACGTGTTAAAGAATTAAATGCCCAGCAATTAATTATCGATATTTCTGGTGTTCCATTTGTTGATACGGCTGTTGTGAATCATTTATTTAAAATTGTTAAAGGGATTAAATTGCTAGGCTGTTCGACTATCTTAACTGGTATTAGCCCGGAAATTGCAGATACAATGATTGAATTAGGAATTGAAATCGATAATGAATTAAAAACAAGATCTGATTTGCAACAAGCCCTACAAGACATTCGTCCTTTCTTCAACGGAAATAAGTAAACGAAAGAAAAGGAAAATGTCTGCAAAGCTCGCCCTTTAAACTATTGGCGAGCTTTTAAATTTTTGGCTGTGTTAAATTTGGCTGTTGATTTCCGCTCCAGGCACTAGCTTTCCGCGGGCGTGCCGGGGAGCCTCCTCGGCGCTGAAGCGCCTGTGAGGTCTCCCCAGCCCCGTGCTCCCGCAGGAGTCAAGTGCCTTCCGCTCCAATCAACAGCGGTAAAAAATCAACAATTTCCTTTAACACAGCCAAATTTTTTAGAATAACCAATCTACAAATCTTTTAATCTCATTGTAAATTTTTGTCCCGCAAAGTGTTAATATCTTAATATAATATCAAACACATTTATTTTCACAGACTATAGGGGGATACACAAAGATGGCTTTTTATAAAGAATTAATCATTGCGATGCTTCGTACAGGGATATTAGGATTTGGCGGCGGGCCATCTGTTATTCCATTGATTCGTTACGAAGCAGTTACCCGCTATCATTGGCTGGATGACGAGGAGTTCGGAGAAACTTGGGCCGTAGCCAATGCATTACCAGGACCAATCGCTCCTAAAATGGCTGCCTATCTGGGCTATAGAGGAAAAGGGGCAATGGGAGCCATTGTTGCTGTTTTAGCCCATATTACCCCTACTTGTATTGCAACGGTTGTGCTCTTGTCACTTGTAAGTGTATTTCAATTCTCCAAATCCTTTACCGAAATGATCAATGCGATTATGCCTGTTATTGCAGTAATGCTTGGCCAAATGGCATATGAATTTGCTTTTAAAGCATTAAAGGGGTTAGGAAAAATCCTGGGGGTTCTTTTTTTAGCACTCTCATTTATCCTGCTGTATGTAGTCCCCATTCACCCGGCAATTGTCATTTTAATCTTTCTCATTTACGGGGCATTTCATTATAGGATTAAAGCCAGCATAAGGCAAACTTCAAAATAAGGGGCATTTACAATGATGACATTGATTCATATTTTTTTAGGTTTTTTTCTGGCCAATCTTTTTGGATATGGAGGAGGTCCGGCATCCATTCCATTAATGTATAACGAGATTGTCACACATTATGGATGGCTGAATAATACTGAATTCTCACAGATGCTTGCAATCGGGAATGCTTTACCAGGACCGATCGCGACCAATATTGCTACATATGTCGGTTACGATGTAATGGGATGGTGGGGCGTCATTGTTGCACTGTTTGCAACCATCTTTCCTTCTGCTCTGGCTCTCATTTTACTTTTAAAAGTGCTTCATCGGCATCGTCAATCACCTGTTGTTAAGGGAATGACCATATTAGTGCAGCCTGTGATCGCGATTATGATGCTTGCACTAACATGGAAAATATCTGCTAATTCCTTCCACTCAATCGGTATTGTCCAATCTTTAATAATTGGCGTTGTCGCCATAATTGCTCTTATTAAATTTAAAATCCATCCAGCTTTTATGATTTGCGCTGCTCTTCTTTATGGCGGCCTCATTCTCCCTCATTTCTAATTTTTTCTAAAAGAAAAGAGTCATTTCAAAATCGGAATGACTCTTGAAATAACCTTTGTAATAGGGCTTTATTTTAGTGGCACAATAATTTGAAAACACTTACAAAACTGTCGATTTATGATATCATAATATATTATTAAAAATTTACACTTTTTTGATTATATGAATATCACGAATTACCCTTTAATTATTTATAGAAAATCGGGAGGAGTAATAGAGTGGATGATGAACAACTTTTAACATTCATTACTGTTTATGAATTAAATAATTATTCCCGTACTGCCGACCACTTAAATTTAACACAGCCAGCTGTTACGGCGAGAATTCAAAAATTAGAAATAGAATTAGGATGTAAATTATTTTATCGGGATGGGAAAAAAATACTTTTAACGCAGGAAGGAAAATCCTTACTTCCATTTGCACGAAAAATACTTAGTTATATAAAAGAAGCAAGGCAAACAATTGAACTATTAAAAACGCCAACCATAACAATTGGTTTATCGCCTGCAATCTCTGTTTCCCTTGTCTTAGATGCCTTAACATTGCTGAGAGAAAAAGAGGAACAATCGTTTGATATGCTGGAAGCAGCAGATTCCGTTGAAGTTTCGAAAATGGTAGAATCGGGGCTGGTCGATATCGGCTTAGTCCGAGACGTAATCCCTTTTACAAATCTGGAGTCTAAGAAAATTTTTAACGAAAAGCTATTTTTTATTGTTGGAAAGGGACATCCACTAGCAGCAAAATCGGAAATAAAAAAAGAAGATTTAATGAGTCAAACAATGATTTGCTATCGAAGGGAATCTGCTTTATGGCGAAAAATTGATGAAAAACTGGTAGGAGTAAAGGACTTGAAGCGAATTGAAGTCGGTGGATTTGAAATGCTCCTGTCTATGGTCAAAAACAACTGGGGTTTTTGTATAGTACCCGAACTAATTCTTGCCAAAAATACCAAGAATGATGTTTGTATCATTCCCTTTCCAGATTTTGAAGATCTCACATATAATATCACCGGTGTTTATAAAAAAGACTTCCCCAAATATGAAAAACTACAGCTGCTTCTTCAATCTTTTGAATCAACACTAAAAGAATTACAAGACCATTTGAATGTATAAACTTTCCATATTGCTCACTAAAAAATAAGAACTCTCCTCCGTTGGAAAGTTCTTATTTTTGATCACTATTTAACTGCTTCTTTAATATAATTTGATTTGCTCAACCCTAGAAATCCGATGGCATTTTCACCGAGCATCTGTTTTACTTCTTCATCGGTAACTGATTCTAACAATTCAACTACTTTTCCAGGGGGAACTTCACGAAGCAGGAAAGGATAGTCTGTACCCATGATAATGTGATCCGCTCCAAACTTTTCAAGCATAAATTTTAAGTTACTAGGATCATAAACTAATGTATCGAAATAAAGTTTTTTTGCATAATAGCTTGGCGGTTGTTCTGTAGTTCGAATATGCGGCCATACCTCCCATGCCTGATCAATTCTTGGCAATAAGTATGGAAGCGAGCCACCGCCATGCGAGAAACAGATTTTAAAGTTTGGATATTTATCCAGAATGCCGCTAAAGATTAAACTGGCTGCAGCAAGTGCAGTCTCTGAAGGCATGCCGATCGAATACATAAAATTATGCTTTGGCATTCTTTCGACACCAATAGTAGCCCATGGATGGACAAAAATTGGCACATCTATTTTTGCTGCTGCTTCGATGAATCTTAGGATTTCAGGATCATCCAAGGTTTTGCCATTT
>JAUZQA010000180.1 GCA_030705665.1 Bacillota bacterium | reverse complement strand
TACATTCCCGCCGGCAGGGTTTTTTACAAGATTGAGCTTCCATGGATGGAGGCCAACTCTAAATTCTTGCATTCTTCCTGATGCTTTCGTGTATGAGGTAAAGCCTTTTTGGATATCATTCTGCTCCATGCCCATTAATTTACACATGCAAATTGCTAAAAGTGCATTATAGGAATTGTACATACCATTTAAACCTGTTCGGTAGTTCTCGCCGTTTACGATGAGCTGAATTCCTTTTTCCCCTTGATTTGCTTTTTCCACTGAAAAGGTTGTTTTAGGTCGTGAAAATCCACAAACGCATTCGTAATGACCTAATTGGCCATAGTGTGTCGCATGATAAGTTAACTCTTTTTGGCAATGAGGACAATATCTGGATTCACTCATCTGATAGGTTGGAAACTTGCAGGCATCTGCATCTAAACCGATGTAAATATTTTCTTTCTTAAGATCAGAAAAGCGATGAACAAACGGATCATCAGCATTCAAAATAAGTTTTACATCTAAAGGTCTTAAACTGTCTTTCATTTTTTCAATAAGGGTATCAACTTCCCCATACCTGTCCAATTGATCACGGAAAAAATTGGTCAGGATTAAATAATCTGGCGGACATTCTGAAACAGCTTTCGGCAGACTCGCTTCATCGACCTCCATAACCGCCACATCGTTTTCTTTCCAGCCGAATAATGGAGCATTTCGGATGATGGCAGTAGAAAGACCTGTAATCATATTTGAACCTTCAAGATTGGAAATAATGCTTTTTCCTGACGTTTCAAGAAGATGTGCAATAAGATTCGTAGTTGTGGTTTTCCCGTTGGTTCCAGTGACATAAATAATCGTTTTGGCAGTTTTTCGTAAATGCCGCAAAAATTGATGATCAACTTTTCTTGCCATAACGCCTGGGATGGAACTTCCATTGTTCCCAAACATTCGACTTAAATTACCGGATGTTTTCCCTGCCCAAATGGCTAATTGTGTTTTCATTTCAAAAATCCCCCGTTGTTATAAAGACGTACCATTTTTTCTTTTTCTATTATAATGGTTCAACCTTTTATCTCAAACTATAATTCTACATTATTTTACTTCCTCTTTTAAAAGATGACAAATCTTAAGAAAAAGTTCAATAGTTAATTTTATTTATTTTTTTTTAATTTTGTTTGAATTTTAGAAAAAATATTAATTTTATTTTCTTATTGCATGTTAAGAGCACGAAAGGAGACTCTATTGCTATTGTGCTTGATAAAACATTCGTAATCAAGAGGAAAAATGAGGAGGTATTTTAACTTTTACTAAAAAGCCTTTTTATTCGAAAATGTAGTGGGGGACTAACTTAAGTCCTCATGAAACCTGATAGAAATAAAAAAGGAATAGACCCGTTTGGCTCAGGTGTATTCCTTCTTTTAGTCCAATATATTATTGCAGCGGTTGTGAAATCCGATTTAACGCATCTCCGGCTTCGTCGATATGAATGTCCACTCTTGCCATATCCCCGATCGCACAAATTCCAACAAGTTCTCCATTTTGGACGACAGGAATACGGCGAATTTGATGATCAGCCATAATTCGGGCACATTCATGGGCATCCGCATCAGGGGAGCAGGTAATCACATCCGACGTCATACAATCATGGCAATGGACGGACCCGCAGTCTTTTCCATCAGCTACACAATGAATGACAATGTCACGATCAGTAATCATTCCTATCACTTTTTTACCTTCACAAATCGGTACAGAACCACAATTAATATCACGCATAATTTTTGCTGCAGCGGCTACAGGATCGTGTGGGGCACAGAATTGTACATTTTTTGACATGATATCTTGAACTTTTGTCATTTTGATTTCCTCCCAATTTCTTTTAAAATTTGCCTATTTTTGATCATCCCAACTTATTTGCATTCAAGTAAATTGGATATCAACCTTCATTTCACTTGTTACAGATAATAATATTTACTTTTAAGAATCTGATTATGTAAATTGTCAGCAACTAAATAGGAGAGAAAAACAATAGAAGATTTTTTTAATAGGAGGCTCCCTATATCTAGATCCGAATGTCCATTACATGATCATTGGGTGAATTAAACCGTTTGTAATGATTGTCGTGGAAACGTAAAACAAAGTTTCGTGGCAGGGGACATAAAGATGAGTTAAACCTAAAAATCAACTTTTAATTGAGGGAGGTCTTTATGATGAGTTTATTAGCGAAAATCATTTGCCAATTAAAAGGTCACGTTTATGAGGAAACAATTCAGAAACCCGATGGATGGGGATATATTGCGACATGGTATATGTGCAGCCGATGTAGCCATGAAAAAGTAGTCACGGAGCGAGAGGATGAAGTTTAGTTATTAAGGTAGAATAGGGTGTTCCGATGATGGCACCATAAAAACACCTCATTTTTTTATGGTGCTCTTTTATTTTTTGAAAATAGAAGGTGAGAGGCGGACTCTCCATTCAATTTTCTCTATTTTTTGGAACCTCTATATTTTGCTGTCGTTAACTCTTGTATGTATTCCTCAAGCTCGGGCATTTCAGCTTCTTTGGCTAAATGTATCGATAATTCAATATCATAGGGTACACGAACAAACTGAATCGAAAAAACGCCATTTTCGGCTTGATTAACCTCTCCTTCAAGAATGACATAGGAAGCCTGGGTGATGTCAAGCGGATTTCCAACGCTGCCTACGTTGCATAAAGTTTTTCCGTTAATGATCTGCTGGTAGGCGTTATGAACATCTCCATAGAGGACGACATTCGGTTGCCTGTTAGCTGCAATATTTTCCGTTGATTCTGTGTTTTCGAACATACTTAAACGCCGGTCGAGTGTGTCCCACGGTTGTATTCGTTCATACACACTCCGCGGTGAAGCATGAAACATTCTGACTAGTTTTCCGCTCATCATAAACTCTACCGAAAACGGCAGCTCTTTTAAAAAATGCATTTGTTGTTTCGTTAATTGGTTTTGATGCCATTGGATTGTCTTCGATTCTTGAGGTTTAGGAAAAAAATCATCCCAATTGCCCCTAATTACGGTGTCACAACGCTTTTGGATGATTTGTATCGCCAAGCTTGATTGTGGACCCTTACCAACTAAGTCACCAAGGCAAATAATTCTCTTGATGTGCCTTGAATCGATATCAGCAAGCACTGATTCCAGTGCAGGGATATTTCCATGAATATCCGAAATAACAGCGATTTTTTCCATTTTTATAATACTCCTAACGATTTATGTGAAAATATTCTCGACTTTTTCTCTCGTATACTTTATTCATTCTATACCAAAGGAGAGAAGAATAATATGACCATGGAAAATAGGAAAGGGTATTTAATAGATAAAAATGCGATCCTTTTTGTAAAGGATCGCTCTTTTGATAGGTTGGAAACCATTAACTTTTATTTAAGTCCATTTTTTTTTGAACCTTGTTAATCATGACTTTTTCATATTCTTCTTCCGTTGTAAATTTGAATAAAAGTTTCATCAACGACTCCCGAGAAAAGTATGCTGCAAGTAATTTATCTGTTTTATAAAATCGATTGGCTAAAGACATATTAGACGGTGGATGGCTTAATGATTTTACTTTTTCTTTTGCTTCCGTTATTCGCTTTAAATCCTCATGATCGAAATTATATTTGTTTAGTTTTTCAAGACGATACTGCAATGCAAAAGATTCTATTAATACGAAATCCTTAAAATATCCCCAATCATCACCTGCATCACTTGGAACATGAAAGATCAGCGTGTCATCATAAATTCTAAATTTAATGCTGCTATATTGCGGGTTGAGCTCACATGCTTCTTTAATGTTTTCACGTAATTGGGAAAAAATATTCGTGCTTTCTTTATAAATCCATTCATAAATTTCCTCTTTATTTTCAGTTTCTGGCTGTGGGATAGGAGAAAAACTTGCAGTACCTTTCCTCTTTTTACGTGTAAACTTTCTCTTTGCGGTTCCTTCGTCAGCGACATCTCCAACTTCATCTAATGCAACTTCAGACTTAACCAAATTTTCCTTTTCAGTTTTAACTGTGTCTTGAAGGTCTGTCACTACCTTCATGACTTTCCCTCCTAATTTCAATACCTTAGAAAAAGCCAATTTGCCACCCCACCTTTTTTAAAAGTATCAAACATAAAAATAAAGTTTGTTGCTTTTATATGATTATTAGATAAAATATGAAGATTTCCTTCTGTTTTCGAAAAAAGGTGACTAAATAGGTGGGAGTGCGGCCAATCATAGGACCTCTTACCATTATTTGAAACAGCTATTTTTATAATCTGCGACTTTCGTTGTAGTTCAAAACCCTGTAAAAAATGTCTGGAAATATTTCTAACAAAATAATCCACCTTTGATAGGATTGGCGATGCAGCTTATTGTATATGTAGCCTAAGAGCAGCAAATAGACTGCGAATAAGCTTCACAAAAGAACAGTTCAACATACTAATACTTTAGAGATTTAATTAAGATAAGGTGGTGATCTTTTAAATGGATAATCAGACATACTCTTATATATATGATGATCAGCAGCCGGGGCGTCAATTTCCAAGTTTGCCGGGTTTACCAGGACCCGAGTTTGGGGGACCTCCAGGTTTACCAAGTTTACCAAGTTTACCAGGTCTACCAGGTTTACCAGGTTCACCGGGTCTACCAGGTCAACCAGGTCTACCCGGATCACAAATTCCACAAGCTCCAACTGCTCCTCCTCCATCATTTATTCCCCAACAAGCAGCTGCTTCACCATTTGCCGTGGATCCAGGAGCCATTAGGTTGTGCCTGTTTCGTAATACTTTTATATGGCTCAACAATGGTGAAGGGTTTTGGTTTTATCCCATTTTCGTAGGTCCTAGATCCGTTGCTGGTTTCAGATGGAATGGTTGGTACTGGATGATTTTTGGAATAGATACAAGGAGAATTGTTTCGTTTACGTGTTTTTAAAAACGATAACGTATTTAATGAGTTGAGTGAATTATTTTTCCAAGATTAATTCACCAGTTGTCAAAACTGTACTGAAAATTGTGTGGAATAAATAGCAAAAAGCCAACAAATCCGAACAGCCAGATTGCTACCAGAATCATATAGCCCGTTAGCATCTTTCAGAAATTCCCCTTCCATAACATTCATATTTAAGAGAGGATTTGCAACAGGATAAAATAATATAATGTTCAAAATCGTGTGGAAATAAAAACCTACCACACGATTTTTGTTATTCATTTACAAATTCCAGAGCCTGGCTGAAAAATTATTTTTCGGAAATCAGCTCAGTTACAGCATTTTTTATAGTCTTTTGTCTATTCTTCTATCAACTTTTGACATTTTCATTCACCGATCTTTCTAAAGATAATCAACAATTTTTATTGATTTGTTGAGTATTCAACGAATTGCTTTAATTTAACCATTGAAAGTGTGAAGGGCTTTTTTATAATTATAAACAGACGTTGATTAATCAATCGATATTCATTTTTAAAGATTCGTGTATAGCTATCTTTTGGAATACTAGAAGCAAATTAAATTGGAAACAGGAGGCTTATTTATGGACCGCGTTGAAAAGAGCAAGGAAAAATACAAACAGTTATTTGGAAATGGGGTACCAGCCGCATACGCTACTGATCCTGATTTCCAGGATATTCTTAGCCGCTTTATTTTTGGAGAAGTTTTCTATCAAGGTAATCTTGATGACAAACAACGTGAACTTATCACTCTAGTTGTTCTTACTACAAACCAGACTTTACCTCAGCTGAGGGCACATGTTGGGGCAGCTTTGAATGTGGGGCTGATACCGATAGAAATCAAAGAGGCCGTTTACCAGTGCGCCCCGTATATTGGGTTTCCTAAAACATTAAACGCCATCAATGAAGTCAATGAGGTTTTCAAAGCAAAAAATATCGGTTTGCCAATTGAAAGCCAAAAGAATATAGAAGAAGATCATCGTTTTGAGAAAGGACTTGCCACACAAGTAGAGATTTTTGGAGATGTCATCGCAAAAATGCAAGAGAATGCCCCAGCGAATCAAAAGCATATTCAGGAATATCTTTCTTCCTTTTGCTTTGGAGACTTTTACACCCGTGACGGACTTGATTTGAAGACACGGGAGCTGTTGACACTCTGTATGATCAGCACTCTGGGCGGTTGTGAGAGCCAGGTTAAGTCACACGTCCAAGGTAATCTAAATGTGGGCAATGACAAAGAAACCATAATAACCGCGATTACACATTGCCTTCCCTATATGGGCTTTCCGAGAACACTGAACGCATTAAATTGCGTAAATCAGATTATTCCAGAAAACTAAGAAATTAGAGTAGGGTCGAGAAATAGGAAAACCAATGTAAAGGAGACAAAAACATGTTTAACGAAACGTTTAAATTATCAAATAGTGTAGAAATTCCAAAATTAGGTCTTGGCACCTGGCTTATTGACGATGCCCAGGCGGCACAGGCTGTGCGTGATGCGGTATCGATCGGATATCGCCATATTGATACTGCTCAGGCTTATATGAATGAAGCTGGTGTAGGCGAAGGAATTCGTTCCTGCGGTGTCGCAAGAGAAGAACTTTTCATTACGACAAAGGTTGCTGCAGAAGCAAAGACCTATGATGCAGTTACGAAGTCCATTGATGAGTCATTAGCAAAATTAGGTCTGGATTATATTGATCTTCTGATTATCCACAGCCCGCAGCCTTGGATGGAATTTCGGGAGGAGAACCGTTACTTCGAGGAAAACAAAGAAGTATGGAAATCTTTGGAGGATGCTTATAAGAAAGGAAAGGTAAAGGCAATCGGTCTTTCTAACTTTCTTCAGGATGATGTCGAGAATATTCTTGCAAGCTGTCAGATCAAGCCTATGGTAAATCAGATATTGGCACATGTGAGCAATACTCCTTTGAAACTAATCGAATTCTGCCAGAAGCATGACATCCTGTTAGAGGCATATTCACCAATTGCCCACGGTGCAGTTCTCGAAAATGCCGAGGTTAAAGTTATAGCTGATAAGTATGGAGTGTCTGTTGCTCAGCTTTGCCTGCGATATGATATCCAACTTGGTCTTGTTGTAATTCCAAAGACGGCAAATCTAGATCACATGAGAAACAATTTAGCGCTTGATTTTGCAATCAGCGATGAGGATATGGAGACTTTGAAGAATGTAGAGCCTATCCAGAATTATGGTGAGCATAGCTTCTTCCCGGTCTTTGGCGGGAAATTAAAATAAACAAGTAATGAATGGGGGAGGGGGGATTTAAGAAGGTTATGAAAAACAACTGGAAAATTTACATGCTGGCTATCATTACCTTTATGGTCAGTACATCTGAATATGTCATTGCAGGCATTCTGGATAAAGTAGCCTCTTCTGCTCATGTGTCGGTATCGGCGGCAGGGCAACTTATTACCGTATTTGCTCTTGCAAATGCGTTCGGGTCCCCACTCGTTGTAATGGCGACGACAAAAATGAATCAGCGGAAGTTGTTAATGTTTTCTCTAGTTTTAATGATCGTTGGCAGTGCTACAACAATTATCCTTCCGGGTTTCGGTCTTTTAATCGTCTCACGAATGATACTTGCTCTGGGTAGTGGAGTTTTTGCTATAGCCGCCAAGACCGCCGCTGCCAAATTAGCTTCTCCAGAGAAACAAGCAGGTGCCATTGGCACCGTTTTACTTGGGTTTAGTTCTGCTATCATCATCGGTGTACCAATTGGCCGAGTAATAGCCACAGCATACAATTGGAAGCTAATCTTCGTAGGTATTGGCGTTCTTAGCTTATTTGCAATCCTCTTAGTTATACGAACGATTCCTGTTACAAATGGTACGGATGCCGTTCCTCTAGGAAAGCAACTAGCATTTTTAAAGAATCCGAAAATCCTGATGGGACTTGGTATAACGTTCTTTTGGCAGTTAGGATATGGGGTGATGTATTCCTATATTGCTCC
>JAUZQA010000018.1 GCA_030705665.1 Bacillota bacterium | reverse complement strand
GCTAATCCAATTTTATTTTTTAAAAACCAATCACTAACTTCCGACATACCACTTATTACAATCCCACCCCATGCTCGATCCGCTTTAGATAATAAAAATTCAAGAGCAATCGTTCCACCTGTAGAATAGCCGCAAATAAATGCTTTTTGAATTTTTAAATGATCCAATAATTGTTCTATATCTTCCACAATCAAAGGATAAGTTAAAGGCTGTTTCGAAAATGAACTTCTTCCATGCCCTCGAATATCAAAGGAAACAACCCGGAAATACATTGATAAATCCTTCATTTGGTACTCAAAATTGAGATGAGTAAGTACCGGGGGATGGATAAAGACGATGGGTATCCCTTGCCCTTGAACCGTAAAATAAAGTTTGCAATCGTTTACCATAATAAAAGGCATATCCAATCACCTCAGTCTTAAAGATTTTCAAAGGTTACATTAAAAATGCTGCATTCCATGAAAAGATTCCAGTTGAATAACTGAGTATTATACACCAATTACATCGGCAGACTATAACTGCAATCAGATTTGCAAAGTAATTGATCAATCTTAACGAGAATTAAATCGAGTTAAACAAACAGTTTGGTTTGATATATAAGATTGAGTTGTATGTTTCGGCTTTTCTATCATTCCCTAAATACGACATTCAACCAACGGTAGAGGAGACATTTTATATGAATCAAGAATTATGTATCATTATTCATGGGTTCACAGGAAATCCCTGGGAAGTAGAGCCATTGGCAAATGCTTTAGAACGAATGGGTTACGGAGTAATAACCCCTTTGTTACCAGGACACAGTATTTCCAATGAGAGAATGGAAAAAGTCACTGCGTTGGAATGGATACAAATGGTCGAAACAATTGTTATTCATGCAATTGAAGAAAACAAGGTGGTTCATATGATTGGGTTTTCTATGGGAGCGATGATTGCTGCTATTATGGCATATCGTTATCAAACATCCACACTGGTATTACTATCGCCAGCAGTTTACGTACTTTCACCCTACTTATTAAGGATGAAGCTAGAAAAATTTTTACAACAAGCTAGAAAGGTACGTTCAATGTCTGGTCAAACTGTTCACAAAAGTCCGTCATTAATCCGTTCTACCCCTATTTATAATATTCTCCAATTTCATAAGATCGTTCGTCAGGCTAAAAGGATTTTTCAGCATATTTCTATCCCGATTTGTATCATTCATGGACAAAAGGATGAGACCGTAGATCCAAGAAGTTCAGAATTGATTTATTCTGTTTCTTCATCAAAGGAAAAAGAGTTACATTATCTCCCCCTTTCAAGGCACCACATTTGCCGGGATTGTGAAGTTGACTCTGTCGTTCAAACGGTCATTAAATTTATAAAAAAATATCATTAAATTGCTGCACCCTAAAAAAATTCCAAGGCATGTGTAACAAGGATGTAAAAGCATTCTAGGACACGGTGGGTGGGCTCCGAAAGTTTTCTAGTTTACATATTTGATTTGTATACATCTTGAAAAATATATAAAACATCCCAATTTAGGGCGTAGAGTTAGGAGGCCTTTAGTCAATATAATACGACCATTAATTTTTGTTTGTCTTTATTTATCGATGTCATTATTACAACAAAAAAAGACCAAAAATAACAATTACCGTTATCAGTGGAATTTAAAAAAGATGACTCCTATTCAATATAGGAATCATCTTTTAGGAGCTTAACTCTTTTTTACATATGTCCTTGACATAGGTGCCAGTTTAATAATTTCAGCAACTTTAATTTTTCTATATGGAGATATTAATTCAACATTGATCTTAGTAGTTACATAGGTTTAAGTATTGGCGGGACTGTGTGGGAATCGAACCCACCTGACCAGGCACGCTGTTCACAACCGGTACTAGTTTAGGAGATTTGAAAATGAATCCAGTCGTTGATCTGGATATTTCAAAAGGAGAAAGTCAGGTTCAAGCATTTTTGGAAAAAGGAAAATCATTTCGAAAGAGTTTTAAAGTTCCCGGCATATGCATGCCGGGAGTTTTGTTACTGTCCTTTATCGTTTACCAATAAATTTTATCAATTTAAGAAACCTTAAATATCGGTACATTATCATTCCAACCCTCAAGTTCGACAGCCACCCCAATGGATACCTTGTCCATATCCTCATGTTTAATTCTGGCAAGTAACCTTACCCCCTCCTCACTTTCTATAACGGCCAGGACATAAGGCGTCTTTCCTTGAAATCTTTCTTCTGCAACGAAAATTTTTGTGTAAGAAAAAATAGTGCCTTTAGAATCCACAGTAACTTTTTGAAAGATATCTTTTTCCCGGCACTTCGGACAATATCCATATGAGATAATGGTACGAGTCCCGCATGATTTACATTGATAGGCGTTTAACTTCTGCATCATCCTTAGCCCCTCCTTTGATAAATTTGGACACAACATGTACCACCTGATCCGCCAATATTGTGGGTCAATCCGATCTTTGCCCCTTCCACTTGCCGTTTACCAGCATCCCCTCGGAGTTGAAGGACTGTTTCTATTCCTTGTCCAACACCTGTCGATCCAATGGGATGTCCCTTTGATTTCAAACCGCCACTTGGATTGACCGGAAGCCTTCCGCCAATTTTCGTCCACCCTTCAAGTGCTGCTATGCCACCTTGCCCTGGTTCAAAAAACCCTAAATCTTCAGTTGCAACTATTTCAGCCATTGTAAAGCAGTCATGCACCTCGGCTAAATGTATATCTTTTGGGGTAATGCCGGCCATCTGATATGCTTTGGATGCTGCTAGTCTGGCAGACTTGAACGAAGTCATATCCTCATTTAAAAAGATTTCAAATTGCCCTGAAGCCTGGCCTGATCCAGTAATATCAATGACATCTTTCCTGTGATTCGAAGCCAGTTCTGGAGCACATAGCACCATTGCCGAAGCCCCATCGGAAACGAGAGAACAATCATAACGATTCAGCGGTTCTGCCACCATAATGGTGGAGGAACACACGTCTTCCATTGTTATCTTTTTCCTCATATGGGCCAGAGGATTTAAAAAACCATGTTCATGGTTTTTTACTGCCACTGCAGCCAGCTGCTCCCTGGTCGTTCCATAACGATGCATATGCCTGTTCGTGATTAAAGCAAATACTCCTGGAAACGTTAATCCTGCATTAACCTCCAATTCTTGGTTACTTGCTTGTGCCAGAACGCTGGTTACACCGGCGGTTGGCAAAGATGTCATTTTTTCAGCTCCAACAACAAGAACCCGCTTATAAAACCCGCTTTGGATCGCAAAAATGGCTTGTCTGATGGCAAGACTCCCTGATGCACAGGCACCCTCCACCCGTGTTGCCGGAACCCCATTAAGGCCAATCGCTGAAGCAGCATATGACGCCAAGTGATTTTGATGAAAAAACTGATCTCCCGCAAAATTACCTAAATAAAAAGCATCAATATCGTCAGGACCCAGTCCGGCGTCTGTTAAGGCCTTGCTTGCAGCCTCAATTACCAATTCGGTGAAGCTTGATTCTAATGCACCATAGCGTGTACTGCCTATTCCAATTACAGAAGCCAGTGCCATTCATATTCCCCCTCCAAATAGCAAATCAATTTTTATTTAAGTATGAGTTTTAAATTCTTGTTCATGCTTTCTCCGCAATATATGCTTTTGAATTTTTCCGACAGATGTTCTGGGAAACTCAGAGATAAATTCAATAGAATCCGGTACTTTAAATTTAGCCAGTCTTTCACGGCTATGTGAGAGGAGCTCTTCTTCTGTCAAACGATAATTTTCTCGTAAAATCACATATGCCTTAATTGCTTCATCACGTATATCATCAGGAATACCAATGACAGCAGCTTCATATACGGCCTGATGCTGGCAAAGAACACTTTCAACCTCATTTGCCGCCACATTTTCCCCGGCACGCTTAATCATGTCTTTGATACGATCTACAAAATAAAAATAACCATCCTCCTCGAGCTGGGCATTATCCCCGGTGTATAGCCAGCCATCCCTTAGTGTTTCTGCGGTTGCTATCGGATTCTTAAAATACCCTTTCATTAAAGTTCGACCGGGAATCCCTTTTACAATAATTTGACCTGACATGCCAACTGGAACTTCTTCTCCTGCCTCATCCACCAATTTTACTTCGTAGCCAATTGTCGGTTTACCAATACTCATGTTTTTCCGAATCCCATCAATAGGATTCATCAATGGTATTCCGATCGTTTCCGTCATCCCATACATTTGTAATAAAGTAGTTTGGTATTTTTCCTCAAAAGCTGTTAATTGTTCAGGTGTAACAGATTGAGCAAACCAGATCATTCTTAGTGAATGGTCTCTATCTAACGAATCATAATTTTGTGCAAGAATCATGCGAATTGGTGCAGCAAATAATGAGCCAACCGTTGCACCTAGCTGTTTTGCTTGTTTAAAATATCGGGAAGCGCTAAACTTCTCTGTCATGGCTATGCTGGCACCGACAACTAAAGCAGACATGGTAGAATAATATTGTGCATTCCCGTGAAACAAAGGAAGAACAATAAATTGACGGTCCTCCGGGGATAGGCGAACCGATTTTGACATTAGTTCACCAACATAGATGTAATTAGCATGAGTAATTTCAACACCTTTAGGTTTGGAGGTGGTCCCAGAAGTATAAATCATTCCTGCCACATCATCCGAACTTAAAGGAACTGTTGGTGCTACAGGCATTGCCTTAGCCATCAATTTACTAAGATCGCGGTCAGCATATTCACCTCCACTGTATCGAACTAAGAGGGTTTCTTGAAGATGATGTAAGCTGTGTTTAATACTTGCGAACTTATCCAAATATTCTTCTTCAGTAATTAAGATCATTGATTCGGAATGGTTTAAAACATATTCCATCTCATCGGCAGTGGATAAAGGATTGGTTGGAACCATAATGGCACCTATACTGGCAATAGCAAACCATGAGGTTAAAAATTCAATACAATTTGGAAGATGCATTGCAATATGATCACCTTTTTTTACCCCAAAATCTACAAATACCTGACTTAATCGATAAACTTGATCAGCAAATTCACCATACGATAGTTCGAACCTTCTTTGAGCAGCATCTTCAAAGAAAAGAAAGGTTTTATCAGGGAACAGCCTAACTTTCTCATTCAATAAATCTCTCAGACTTCTTTTTCCGATTATATCCATGGTAGACTCCTTTTTTTCATGGTATGCTGTCGAGGCCGTATTAAATCGGAACAATCACAGCAACGATGCTTTCGCACCCAAACCAAAAATAATAAAAGTTCTTGTTATGATTGCAACGCTTTTAGCTGCGCTAATACTGTTTCTGGTTCTGCATCAGGAGGTATTTTTCCATATAGCAGGCCTCTATTAGGCTCTATTTTTTGCTGTATATTACCTTTCCAAAATTCTCGATTTAAGCCGCCCCCAACTGAAAGGCCTTTTTCCCAGAAAGGTGATAATTCTTCAATCCCCAATGATTGGTTCAAATAAAAATCAACTTTATCATTCACGATGGCGATGTCAATGCTCGTTGATTCCAAATGAATACCAAGCCGCCATTTATAATGGTTGGCAACATTTATGATCGGCTGATAGCTGTTTAGCAACTCTTCCAAAGAAAATGGTATCTCGTTTGTTTCCGAAAGGACAATGGCAGAGATACCAAGTGTTGAAAACGCTCTTAGAAGCTCTGCCATATACATGGAAGCACGCTCAAAATCATCTAATGAAAAATTTGATAGTTTACTCTCGCTGACAGTCTCTTGGACCTGGAGCAGCCATTTTTGCGGGGAATCTATCGTCAGAACGATCGGCTTGTTGGATAACGATTTTAATGCATTCACAATCTCTGACAAAACATTTTTTGGTTGCTGCTGGGCGAGAATATTTTTAAAAGCAATGTGTATTCGTTTGTTTTTCAACGATTGAAGCAGGTCATTTTCTTTATCCAAGTATGTTTGATAAAACGGATTTACATGAATGTTTAGAAGATCTGGTTGAAGCAATCTTTCTGCTTGTGTGAAGACAGATATAAAAACTTCCGGTTTTAAAAACAGATCGTTATTTTCTTTGTTTAATAAATGGTTAGCATAGTCAATAAAATCCAGAAAAGTGATTCTTTTTTCTTTGATTTGCGAAAAAACAGACTCATAGGATCCAATATTCATAGTATTCCCTCCCTTTAAATTAATGAATCCAGAAGAGTCAGCCTAAAAAAAAGCTGACTCTTCCCAAACCGTGTAATATTAAATTTGATTTTTTTTCTTTAGTTGCCTTAGTTCCTCTTCAAGCTGCTGGATGCGTACTTCCCTTGGATCTGGCATGAAAACAGGATGCATATTGTCCGCCGCCATTTTGTTCGCTTTCGACCCTGCATATATAATGTTTTCATCTTTCCAGCGTCCATAGAAAGGTAAGTGCTCTGCCGGCTCTGCTGTCACCCATTTTTGTAAAAATTCCTGGTATGGAATACCGCGTTTTAAACGTTCTTCCCTTTCTTTTCTTCTTGCTGCCTCTGTTTTTTCAATATCCAGGGCTAATGTTTCAGGATTATAGAATACTTTGTAAATATGATTTGCTGTTTCTTGAGAGATTAACTCTTCCTCAACATCCTTTAGTACCAGCTCAGGATCCCGATCAAGTACGTCACCATACCCTCCGCCTGCACCTTGAGTAATCATATAAAGTTCGCCTTCTTCGACTTTCTCATATTGAAGACCTGTATGATGTGTCGTATAGGTTCCATTTTCAAACGGACGATTATTCATCACTTCTTCAACGGTGTAAACCATTTTTTCCGGAGTTTTTTCCATAATCTCAAATATATTAATTCCTTTCACCTTACTTAACGGATAGCTTGGGCAAGCGTAACCGCCAAACAATCCATAGGTAGTAGGATATTTAGAGCCAATGGTAGTTGTCATAAAGCCAAAGAATGGAGTATCTTTTACAGTTAAAAACATTTGATAACCCTGACCGCCTCGATACTTCCCGAATCCTTGATTATCCATCATGATTCTTCTCGACAATTGCATGAGCGGTACTTCTTCTTCGATTAACTCCTGTTCACCTTGTTCAGCCATTGCAGCAAAAATCGGGGCGATCGAATGTTCTCCATCAATTCCATCCCTTGCTCCGCCAGGCATCCCATTTAAGTCCGCTGCAAGGTTTCCAACGGTTTCACCGTGCTGGGTAACACCCCCATAAATACAGGTCTGAATCATGTTGTACCAAGGGGCAACTACATTAGTTGCTTTTTCCGGACTGTTATACAAGAATTTTGCTACACACATTTGTCCGACGGTAAACGCAGGGAAGAATGTCATCATACTTTGCGCGTTCGGGACATCAAATGCGGCGTTATAAATAGAATGATCATCGACAACAAACTTCATCGGTGCCAGTACAGCCTGATTACGCGGTAAGTCTGGCCAGACGAAGGATAGAAACATCTGGGCAAGCATACCTTTCATGGCACCCATAACAGAATTGTTTGGACGGTTGGCAAATGCCGGTCCAGATCCTCTAAAATCAAGGGTTAGCTCATCACCTTTTTTTGTCATTTTCAGGCTGGTTTTGATTAAGATATTTTCTCTTAGTGTTCCATCAGCAATTCCCATTGCACTTACCGTTCCATCGGGCCACTGACTTAGACGTCTTTTTACTTCATCAACAGTATCATCAAGTGTTTTTCGTAACACAGCGATAACTGCATCAACACCATATTCATCAATCGTTTCCTGTATCCGTTTATGAACGCGATTTGCTGCATGGAGTTTAGCCTTTATATCTGTGATCATCAGCTTTGGTTCACGGACAGAATTTTGGAAATACGTATATAAATCTTTTTGCAATTTATTATTTTCACCTATCTTCATTGGAGAAATCATTAATCCCTGGTCATAAACAGATTCAGCTGCAGAAGGCATACCACCAGGTTCGATTGAACCGTTTTCACCCTCGTGAACAACTGCTACGATCCAAGCTATCAATTCTCCCTTTTCAAACACTGGAAGAATCAAGTTTTGATCGGTATTATGAACCCCACCATAGCGGGCATCATTGTAATAGAAAATATCACCCGGGTTAACTCCTACCTCCGGATCGTGTAACCAGTTTTGAACAATATGCTTTACGCCATATTGTGTACATCCAGCAAAGATCAGGACACCACCAGAACTTACAATGGAAAGGTCACCGCTGGCAGTAAAAATCCCGCACACCAGGTCTCCCCATTTGGCTCCCGGTGCTGCCCCTATTTGCTCGAGCATTTCAAACGCTTCATTGGTACCTGCTAATAATTTACTCCGCGCAACACTAAGGATCGATGGATCGTTTACTTTATTAATCGCTTCTATTTCTCTTGCTGTGATCTTTTCCAGGGTGTGGTTCGTCATATTTTTAGGATCTGGGCCCAGAAACAATGTCGTTTCCTTTAAAAACTTCTCGATAAGCTCCTGTTCACGCTTTAACTCATCTACAGACATCCTGATCACTCCTTTTTTTAAGCTTTTGCTTTTGCTTGTACATTTGTTTTTTGCTTGCTTGCCGTTTTCGCTGTATTTAAAATCCATGCTGAACGCTGTTCTCCCATTACCAGCCTCCATCCAGGTTCAATTAAATAGCTAGTTCTTGGTGATTCAACAATAGCAGGTCCAACAATTTCAACCCCTGATTGTAATTGTTCTGAACGGTAGACAGCTGTCTTTAATGGATTTTCAAAATCAACAAAATAGCAGTTTCGTACACTTATTGGCTCTGGGGCCTCAATAAACACTTCTGATCCCTTTGTAAACTTAACTTGTTCCAGTTCAACGAAGGAAAGAACACGGACCGTATTAATGCGGATCCCTGCCTCCGGCTGCTGGCTGCCTTCTCCAAAACGCTCTCCATAGTTATCACTAAATGCGTTTACGAGCTTCATAACCTCTGACATGTTGGTCAAACGATTAACCGGAGAAATAACCGAAGTCTGAGTTAACTGATTTCCATAGCGCATATCAAGCTCAAGACGGAATTGGATCTGGTCCTCAGGAATACCCTGCCGCATCAATTCTTCTTTACCTTCCTTTTCAAGCTCTTGGACAATCGCGTTAAAACGATCAAAATCTTTAAATAAACTTCTTGTGTTTGAATCATAAATATTCATAAAAACAGAGCGTTCGTGAATGTTTACTTGATTCATGATGCCTGCTCCAACTGCAGAGAAAATCGGAGCAAATGGCGGGACAAGAATTTTATCAATTTCCAGTACTCTTGCTATTCCGCAACAATGGAGCGGCCCATTTCCACCATAGGCAAGCAAAGTGAAGTTTTTCGGATCATAGCCCTTAACTCCCAGTTCTTTAAAAATGGCATGCGCCATGTTTGAGTCAACCTTCTTTTTAATTTGCTTGGCTGCATCGATCACAGTTAAATCCATTTCCTCACAAATTGCTTCTTCAATGGCAAACTCTGAACGTTTTTTATTTAAAGCAATATGTCCTTCAGCGTAATAGCCAGGATCTAAATATCCCAAGATCAAATCGGCATCTGTTACGGTTGGGTCAAGTCCGCCTCGGTCAAAGCATGCTGGACCAGGTTCGGATCCGGCACTTGCAGGTCCAACCTCAATATGATTTAAAGTTTGATCATAGCGAGCAATCGAGCCCCCGCCTGCTCCAATTACACCAAGGTGGAGCATTGGTACGCTGACAAGCCAGCGGTCAATGACCGGATTAAAGTCATAGAAACGGATACCACCGCCAACAATGATTCCAATATCGCAGCTGGTTCCTCCCATATCCATGGCAACTAAATGTCCAACTTCAAATTCCTCAGACAAATGTTCAGAGGCATTAATACCGGAAGTCGGTCCTGAGTGAATCGTTTGCAGAGCATGGGTTGAGTTGAGCTGCGCCATTCCGCCAATATTATGCACAACTAGCATTGGTTTTTGATAGCCATATTCTTTAAGTGTCATTTCAAGCGAACTCAATGCATGATACATTTGGTCATGTAAATATGCGTCTAATATTGCAGATGTAATCCTTACGTATTCTCCTTTCCTTTCAGCTACCTGATGGGAAAGAATGACTGGCATGGAGCCAAGCATGTGTGTAGGGTATTCCTTCAAAATAATTTCTTCTACTTTTCTTTCATGCACAGGATTTACAACTGAATTCATCAAACCAACTACAAAGGCCTGCGCGCCTCGGTCTACAAGCTTTCGGATTTGTTTGCGTAAATGTTCCTCGTCAAGTTTCATAATAATTTTCCCGTCATAATCAATACGTTCCCGCACCCCTTCAATCATAGGCGGTGTAACAAGCGGCTCCGGACGATGACCTGCCGGAAGGTCGGCTTGCTCCTCCGGAATTAAACCATCCCCATATCCACGACCACGGCTTAATGGAACCTGACTTTCATAACCTGCCGTTGTGATGAGGCCAATCTTTGGCCCTTTTCTTTCTAATAAGGCATTTGTTCCGAGCGTAGTAGCATAGCGTACTGAATCAAGTTGTGATAACACTTCACGAATCGTTTTTCCGAGTTCTGCACAAGCTTGTTCAAGCGCATCCATAAACCCTAAGGCTAGATTGTGGTGGGTTGTAAGCGCTTTCGTCTCAATTAGCGTGTCATCCCAAACCAAAAAACAATCTGTAAACGTTCCACCGATATCTACACTCACCTGTTTCATGCTCTTTGCTCCTTTCCATTCTTTCTGCGTCGTTTTAATGCATCAATATCAAAATCCATATCTCTTACCGGCGGATGCCCGGGCGGCAAATATTCAACCTCTATCTGAGTTGCACAGCTTGGGCAATAATACTCAAGGATTTGCAGCCACTTTGGATCTGGAGCATACGTATACTCATATAAATCCGGATTTAGAATCGGCTTGTGGATTTCGCGCGGATCGCGGACGTTCACCAATAAACCTTCTTTATAATTAACGCGAGCAGGTGCGATAGAATGGTCACATTTTCGGCATACCCAGTTTTCTGTTTCAAGATCAATGGCCAGATATTCTGTCATGTTTTCTCTCATCTATTTTTCTCCCCCTTTTCTATAAAGAAAGATATCTTTAAAGGAATTCACTTCATATTCCCAGCCTTTTAAAATTCGGCAAGTAAAATATTCATCCTCAATTAAGGCGGGGCCCTCCCCTTTAGTTCCTGAGGAAATCGCTTCAAAAGAATAAACCGGAACGTCTTCCCACTCTTCATTTTCATTTAAAATTCTTTGAGTACGGATCGGAGTTAATTCCGTTTGTCCTGCGGATTGATTTTCCTCAAATTTAAAATGAATGATTGGTTTTTCGACCTTTAAATGTAAACGAATGTCATCTTCTTCGGATATTTTGTTTTTCACCAGATTGATCTCCGAAAGTGATGCAATTTTTTCCTCACCATCTGTAAAATAACTGATAAAAGCAGTAGTACGGCATTCAGAAATAGTAAATCCTTCGGCAAACATATCCCTTTCGGCTTTTTCCTCAAGTTCTTTCAATTTTTCATTCATAATTTGTTCAGACACTGAAGATAGATATGTTTGATATTCATGGGCAATATCACTGAAGCCGATTCCAAATGCACTGAAAACAGCTGCTAGGCGAGGAATAATAATTTTATTTATTCCCGCTGCTTCTGCAACACCACAGGCGCTCATTGGTCCGGCACCCCCAAAAGCAAGTAATGTTTCATCATCAACCTGCTCCTGATAGGTGGACAGTCCATCGGCAATTTTTTGACAATATTGTTTTTCCATCTCCAATAAAGAGCTTTCAAGTGAAATTCCAAGTGGTCTGGCAACATTTTCGATAATGGCTGTTTTAGCTCGTTCCTCATCCAAAGTCATGCTGCCGCGGAAATAGGATCGTGAATCAAGTACACCCATGAGAAAATAGGCATCTGTTACTGTTGCTTCTTTTCCACCCCTTCCAAAACAGGCTGGGCCTGGGACAGCCCCAACGCTTTCCGGCCCAACTTGAAGATTGTTGTTTTTTACGGAAAAAACAGAACTTCCGCCGGCACCAATACTGATTAAATCACTTAAGGAGAACGAGGTTGGAATCCCCTCAATATGTCCATAGCGGTCTACTTTTATTTTTTCTTCTTTTACAAGACCAATATCTGAAGTGGTCCCACCTATATCTAATGTTAATAAAGCTGGAATATTGTATTGGGCTGCAATAGCTTTTGTCCCTTCCATTCCGCCGCGTGGTCCCGAACCATATGTTTTTATCGCCGTTGTCTTTGCGACTCTTGCAGAGTTTCCATCATTATGAAAAATGAGCAGCGGATTTTTCATCCGATGACTTCGCAGGAAGTTTTCAGAATTATAGAGGAACCTCTCCATCTCTGTATGGAGAAATGAGTTAATTAATGCAGTCCATGTTCTTTGGCTATCATTTTTGTCTTCTGCCACCTCATGTGAAAAAATCATTGGGATCGCTCCCAGCAAATGACGTGGATATTTACGGAGGATGATATTTTTTACTTTTATCTCATCCCCGACTAAAGATTCCCCGCTAAAGCTAATGGCAAGGCGGTTTACCCCTTGTGAAAGCAACTGATTTACAGCAATTACTATTTCTGACTCTAATAGGTCCCTATCTTTATCAGGATCAATTTCTACAATTCTTCCATCAATCATACTATTAAACATTTCCTGCTTTTCCATTGAATCTGTTAAGAAAGAAGTATCAGTACCCTTCCTAACGATCAACCCCAAACGCGGCCCGCGCTTTTGCACAATTGCATTTGTCCCAGCAGTTGTTGAGTATCGGAGATATTCCGTTTCTTGGAGGAGTTTTCGAATATTTGGCTCACCATACAATTCTTCAGAAATCCGATTAATTACATCAATAAAGCATTTTGTTAAATCATAGGGTGTTGTTAAGGTTTTGGCTCGGACTATTTTCTCTCCTTTAATCAAACATGCATCTGTGAATGTCCCGCCATTGTCAATAGTCATTAGTACGCTCATTAGCGATTCCCCTTTCGATAAAATGATTTAATTTTTTCTCCCCCCTCACACCTATATATGTGCAATTAGTGTGCCAAAATTGGATTCGTACAGAAATACCCGTTTCACAGACCTTATTAAGCGCAAGTTTGAATTGTCTCACTGTTTCAGTGAGACAGTATTTGTCTCATCTGTCTCATCTGTCGCATTTGGCTCATAATATGAGACCGTTTTAGGATCTAATCAAACGAAAAAACTGCTTCTTTTAAAAAGAAGCAGTTTGAAATGATCCACTTTCGGATTCTTTGCTTTTAGATTTGAGTGTATCGGTTGCAATTCCATACTTTTTCAGTTTCCGATAAAGCGTTGCACGAGACATACCAAGTTTACTGGCGATCTCGCTCATATTTCCATTCATTTTTTGAATCAGTTTGATAAATTCTTCCCTTTCACTTGTTATTTTGCTAGTAAGGATATCATCAGGTATATCATTTAATGAAATGAAGTTCCCCTCCATATTAAACAACATTTGTTCCACCACATTTTTTAACTCTCGAATATTACCAGGCCAGGAATATTCCTGTAACTCCTCGATCACCATTGGATCAAATTGAATTTGAATCTTACCAAATTTATTGCTGAGCTTTGTTATAAAATGTTGTATTAGTAATGGTATGTCTGCTTTTCTTTCTTTCAGTGATGGTATCTCTAATTTGATTACTCTTAAGCGATAGAGTAAATCCGCACGGAATTCTCCATTTTTTACAGCTTCAATTAGGTCTTTGTTTGTTGCAGCAATAATGCGCACATCGATAGGGATAGACTGATCCCCGCCTACCCTTTGTATCCTTCTTTCCTCTAAAACCCGAAGTAAGTGAACCTGAACATCCAGGGGCATATCACCAATTTCATCAAGAAAGATTGTCCCGCTCTGGGCCAGTTCAAACTTCCCTTTCCTTCCTTTCTGACTTGCACCTGTAAACGATCCAGACTCGTATCCAAAAAGCTCGCTTTCTATTAGATTTCTGGGAATGGCCCCACAATTTACAGCAATAAATGGTTTATTTTTTCTTTCGCTTTCATTGTGAACAACCTGGGCAAATACCTCCTTACCAACTCCCGTTTCTCCAGTAATCAATAGAGTTGAATCAACAGTTGCTGCTTTTTGAGCTTTTTGTAATACTTTTTTAAATATAGACGATGAACCTACAATATCGTGGATAGAGTAGTTTTTTTGTGATGTATTTTTCATGGTCGTCTGTTTTTTTTCTTGATGCTGTACGATCATTTTAGATTCATGTAAATGGACGATCACGCCAACAATACTTTCCCCGTCTGAATTTACAGGGGAAATAGAAACAACATATAACTTTCGATTTATATCAATTTCTTGTTTGATAAACTTCTCAATTCCGTATAGTACTTTATCTATAAGAACATCAAAATATGGATATTGAGACAAGCTAATCATTTCTTTTCCAAAAATTCTTTGAATCACCGAATTTGATTTGATGATATTTTTATTTGTATCGATGGCCAGTAGTCCCTCTTCCAAAGAACCGATCGCTGTTAGTAAAAATGGATTAAGCTGGGTCATATCATTTAGTATTTTACTTTCAATCCCGTTCGAAATCATATTTGACATGCTGATGGCCATTCCAAATGTATGATGTGGAAATCCCTTCCACTTACCAGATATATCGATTACACCAAGCAGCTCGTTTGTAATCGGATTTAAAATCGGTGATGACACGCATGTCCAATCATGCCATCCCGTACAAAAGTGTTCGGTATGAACAATTTGAATTGGCTTTTTTTGTTTTATGACAGTCCCGAGGGCGTTTGTACCGGCAACCTCTTCACTCCAGGTTGCTCCAGGATAAAAGTTGATTCTTGCAGCTTCCTTCTGTGTGAGGGAATCACCATGCAACTCAAGAACATATCCATTTTTGTCGGATATAACCAAAACCGAGTTTGACCCTTCAATAACTTGGCATAATTGTTTCATCACCGGCTCAGCATACATAAGCATTTTTTCATTTCTTTCCTTTTCCATTTTCAGTTCTTGATCCTTTAAACTTTTGTGAATATAATTCTGAAATGGATCAACCCCGTATTCCAAACAGCGTTCCCATGAGGAGAGGATATCATTTGAAAGAATCTTTTCGGGTTTATTCCCGTTATTGATAAATCCTTTCCACGATTCCTTTATCGAAGTAATAAATTCTTCAAAAGGAATCTTCAGCTTTTGCTTATGTAACCAACGATCTGGCAAATTTGATACCCCCTACGTTCTTTAATAGTGAATGGTAAGGTTTTTAAAATATTGAATATTCTGATTGTTGAAAATTCTATCATAGCAGATACGAAAAAACAAGCACCCAAAAGGACTGATTTAACGCTTTTAAATGACATAAGCACCCTCCAATGTTGTGGACGGTGCTTATACGGTAATGACCCTGTAGAGAAAAATTGTCTGATTTCAATATGTCTTTTAAGGATATCTTCATAGTTCCGAAATTTTTGTTAATAGAGGTGACTCATAAATATCCTTTGGAGATGGAATGTTTTGTTTGGTCAATCTGATTCCAACACTTGCATATGCTGCATTTAAAAACTTGGAGCCCTCTCTTCACACGGTCATAAGCCCATTCATTATAATGAAGAGAACAAAGAAGGATTACTACATACTACATTCCGAGAGTGATGGTCCAACATACCGAAAGGTATGAGACCATCTAATAGTATTAGGGCTCGAGGCCCTTTTGCCATTAAAAACAGGGCCTGAGGGTCCGAGGCGAATAGCTGTGGAAATATAGCAGCAGCATCGATTGAAAGGCGAGTCTCGATACCGAGTTTTTCAATAATGAAAAGTAATTTTTATTCAAAAAGGGATTTCGAAGAAAAACTGCGAATAAAAAGTGCGTACTGTCTCCTTGCGCAGCTTGGAGGCAGTACGCTTTTTGGGGATTCGATTTGGCTTAGAGTATCGTAAAGTAAAAGTATTTTTGGATATACCTTGAATTTAAGATAAAGATAAAACAAATAGGAGGAATTTTAAAATGGCAAAATGGACAGTAGACCAAGCACACTCATTAGTAGGATTTGAAGTAAAACATATGATGGTATCAAAAGTAACAGGTCATATTGATTCTTATACAGCAGATGTAGAAGCAACAGACTTAACTGATTTAACAACTGCTACAATCGCATTCAAATTTGATGTAGCAAGTATTAACACACGTATCGAAGATCGCAATAATCACTTAAAATCACCTGATTTCTTTGATGTAGAGAGTTACCCATCAATTGATTTCAAATCTACAAATATTAAAAAAGATGGCGATGGCTACAAAGTAACTGGTGACTTAACAATTAAAGGCGTAACAAAACCAGTAGAATTTGATGTTGAATTTGGTGGTAAAGGTACAAATCCATGGGGCGTAGAAGTTTACGGATTTGAAGCAACAGCTAAAATTAACCGTGAAG
>JAUZQA010000179.1 GCA_030705665.1 Bacillota bacterium | reverse complement strand
GCTGATATTTTAAATGAGGTTGTTAAAACAACGGGATTAAACAATGATGGAACAAAATTCGATGATTTGGACGTTTTACGAAACAATAAACAACCATCTACACTGATTGAACTAGGCTACCTTTCCAACAAACAAGATGATTCAATCGTAGAAAACACTGCATACCGTGATCAAGTGGCTCAAGGTGTTTATCTGGGATTGCTCAATTATTTTTCTTCCCAGAAACATGGAACGTAAAAAAGATCAGAGACACGAAACTAACATCAGTGTCTTTGATCTTTTTCTCTTTAGTAAAAATAATTTGGGATTCATCAAGAAAAATTTTTCCGCCTCATTTACATCAACCTAATTGGAATAGATTTGATTCCAGTAACTAGGATTCATAAAATCTAAATTCCAAACAGCGGACCCGCCAAGCTGGAATTGTGAAATCAAATTCAGGTAAATGTTAAACGATTTTACGGTAGGCAGCCAAACCTTATATTGCAGGTTATTGACATCATAAGAAGTATAATACTCACCTAAAGTAGAATCCCATGATAGATTCCTATGATTTTGTTTTACTAAATCTTCGACATATTGAATGGGTTCAGCAGGATCCTTTACAATGCTGCCTTGCTGATTTTGTTCCCATATTCTTGTATAAGCTGGAAGTCCTAATATGATTTTTTCAGAAGAAATTCCTGTTTGTATAAATTCTTGTAAATTCTGTTTTAACCATGATAATGATGTAACAGGCCCAGGAACGGGATCTGTTGACCAGTGTTGATCATATCCCATAAAAACAACATAATTACAATACTCTCCAATTACCTTGTGATCAAATGGTGACTGTTGATTACCTTTTTCCTCTTGGTCTGGTGGAAGGTCAATAGAAAGAATAATCGATGTTTTATTTAATTCATGGGACAAATTTATAATAAACTGTGAAAAAGCTTCGCGATCTCCAGCACTCACATTTTCAATATCTAAGTTAATTCCATTCCAATCGTTCTTAAGGGCAGATTGATGAATTTGTTTAATGAATTCTTGAACTTTATTTTGATTAGTTAGGAAAGCATGAACATTGGTTTTTGTATCATTGTTCATGACGATCCGTGCCCAAACCATTTTGTTTTTTGTGTGAATGGTGTTTGTTAAGGAAGAATCGGAGTTTGCCTGTAGATTAAATTGATCATCGATGCTTCCTAAAGCTGGAGAGATAACGTTTAAGTTTTTATAATCTGATATATGTTGAAGACTTTGATTATTACCCGAAAGCCAGCCAATGGTTAAGGGAGATTTTTGTATAGATTTTTGAGATTTTGTGGAGGTTTGCTTTTGATTCAATCCGTTCAATATCTCTTTAAAAGGCTCACCCTTCCCTGCACTAAAAACGATAATGCTTGGGATGATCATTACAATAAAAAAAAGTGAAGAAAGGAATAAAACCCAGAATGACCTATGAAATCGAAGTTTGCTAGATGTATTGTATTTATTAATGTTCCCCTCCCCCTTTTCCATTTGATTTAAATACCTCCTAGTTTATTTATATGAACATCAATAGGGCAAAGAACAAAAACTATCAATTTTCATATTTTCTATTTCCTCAAGAAAAAAACCATATTTATATCTATGGTCTTTTAATAGTTTTAAGCTAACGATTTTGATTTAATATGTCAATTACTTTTCTTTGGAATATAAAACAGAAACTTACTAGTAAATTAAATTCTCATCATTGTTAAAAAAATCAGGACAAAATGCTTACTTTGTATGAAACATCACTTAAATTTTTCGAATTTAGTGATACTTCAATTAATGTACAAATGAAATAAAGTGCGGGAGATTCTATGTCAAGCTTAAAAGAAGTTTTACTGAAAAAAAGCACTTTGGTATCCGTTTAACGGGTTCTCTTTAGGGGGACAAAATAGAATAATCGCATAGTTAATCGCACACCTATTCGCATATTATGAGTAGGTGTTTTTATTGATACGAAGCCATATGTTTAAACTTATTGATGAAAATCGCACTAATTTTAGCATAAAATTAGCAGTGTACAATAGCCATTGTACAGTATTTTTTTAGTGCGACTTTGGATGCTAAGAGTTATACAGTAGGGTCTTTATGTCAATACATTTTTTCCAATTAGCTGTTGTTTCTAAATTTATTATTGCAGTAATCATAGCGTAGGATTGTCTCATTTTTTTTAGAAAGGTTCTGTTAAGGAATAGTGTTGCTATTTGAAACTTATCTGCAATCTTGATATACTAAGAACAAACATTCGATTCAGATGGCTCAAGTAGTTTGAATTACGAAAATTCCTTTACCAAAAGAGAAAATGAGGAAACTAAATGAAAAATATGGACTTTAGTAAAGCAGTTGAACGTTCTACACAAATAAGAAAACTCTATCATCAATTAGAAAGACAGCATCATGAGAAAGAATGGACAGTAGAAGAAGATGCATTAGCTTTCCTTACGGATGCAGGCTTGGTTGGTCGTTTGACAATGTCTCAACAAGGTCGTTGGACAACAAATGGAGACACTATACCTGAACTTGAACACAAACTTGGTGAATGTATGTGGTGGCTGATTGTTTTGGCTGAGCGCATGGATATTGATATTAGTGAAGCATTTGAAAAATTCTTATCTAAAACTGAGAAAAAATTAGGTGATTAATTTTAAATTCCAGTTGAAATATTTTAAGGGAAACCATTGGAAATTGGCACATCAATGAATGAAATAACAGTTATTCATAGTTATTTCAGGGTAGCCTTAAGAAAAGATAAAGGCTTTTACAACAACCTACAAAAAGAGCACCGTAATGGTGCTCTTTTCTACTGATTTTTATGCTATTTTGTTTGTTAAAACTTTGCTATTTCTAATGGGTTTTAATACTTTTGTCCCCCATAAGAGAACCTGTTAGTATCCGTTTGGCTCTTTTTTTTAAAGATTTTTTACATTATATTACTATCATGCTATAATCTTTTCTTATGTATGAGTCCAGATCATGATCCAACTAGTATTGATACTAAATGAATAGATATATAGAGGGGAATTTAATGCATGAAACGAAAACAAAAACAACTGAACAACCCGATACGTGATGTAACTGCTGAATACATCTATATTTTAATCGGCTCTGCTATTATCGGATTTGCCTTTAATGTTTTTCTACTTCCAAACCAAATTGCTTCCGGCGGAGTCAGCGGTATTAGTACAATCCTTCACAGTGTAGCAAGATGGGAGCCTGCCTATGTTCAGTGGGCCTTCAATATCCCCTTATTTATCGCAGGAGTTATTTTCTTAGGAAAACAATTTGGAATAAAGACATTGGCAGGGACAATTTTTTTGCCATTTATCGTCTTTTTAACAAAGCATGTTGATCCGTGGACACATAACCCTTTACTTGGTGCCTTATTTGGAGGGGCTGGTGTCGGGCTTGGACTGGGGATTGTTTTTCGCGGCAAAGCGTCAACAGGTGGAACGGACTTGGCAGCGCAAATCATCCATAAATATACAGGTCTCACACTTGGAACTTGTGTCGTCATGATTGACGGATTGATCGTGGTCACAGCAGCATTTGTTTTTGATATTGAAAAAGCACTCTACGCCTTAATTAGTTTGTATGTAACGAGTAAAACCATTGACCTTGTCCAGGTTGGTTTAAGGCGTTCGAAAACGGCCATGATTATCAGCAGCAAACCCGATGAAGTTCGCGAAGGGATTTTTAATCAAATTGACCGTGGAGTAACAAAACTATCGGCATATGGCGGTTTTACAGACCATGAGCGCCCTGTCTTGATGTGTGTCGTTGACCAAACGGAGTTCACGAAGTTAAAACAACTCGTAAAGAACATTGACCCGGCCGCATTTGTCGTAGTCATGGATGCTGCTGAAGTCCTTGGAGAAGGTTTCAAACGCGAATAGAAGGAAAAAATCCAAAAAAGCCTTGTTTAACCAAGGCTTTTTCCTTACTAGATAAAATTCCAGCTAAAGGCTCTGTTGCTTATTTAGCTCATTCAGCCTTGCTGTTAACCTGCCGAATAATTCTGAATCCTTCTGATCCAGTGCCGCATCGATCTGTTTTTTTATCATTTCTATCTCTTTTTCCAGCGTAATTTTTTCAATTAAAACATCTGCTTCTTTTTCATACTTTTGAAATCGTTCATACTGTTTAATATTTTCAAATACAGGGTTTTCTACAAGGTTTAAGTACCGGTGATTGAGCATTTTCCCGCTAAAATGAAAGACGATATATACATTTTCATAGGGATTCATCATCAGGTCCCCTAATGCCTTTGATATTTCTTCCGTTTTTTGCTGGTTAACGTAAAATAAAAATCCCGGTTCATCCGAATTCATGCTAGAGACCACAATGGTTCTTCCTTTTAAAATGATCTTCTCAGTAAAAGAAACTTTTTCAAGTATATGAAAATTACTTAATATGTATTCGATTACCTTCCGTGCTTCTAAACGTTTCAGCTGTTGATGCTGGATAAACCATTTAAGAAAATTGCGTTTTTCGATTGGTGACACCCATTTACTCATAGAACCACCTACTATTTTCTATTTCTATTATTCTATCATGTTATGGGTAATTTAGGTATTGATGTATGAAAGATTGAACGAAGTTCTTCCGTTAAATTCGTCCTTAAAAATAGACTGAATCCAAGTGGATTCAGCCTTAGTAGGATTAAACTTCCTTAAAAACCTAAGTATTCGATATGCCGCCCAATATGATGGACCAGAGCATTACGGTAGTCATTTTCATGTTCAATAAGAGCAGCAAAGAATTCATCCTTAAACAGGTAATTCCCGTTGTCATCTTTTGCTGACAATAGAAGACCGTAGGTAACATGGAATACTTGTCTTGTATGAATGTCATCCATATATTGAGATAATTGTTCATCCGTAACACTGTTAAGATCCTTGATAGTTGTAAGATCTGGGGTAACATGATAATACTTTAACGCTTCTTCAAAATGATCAAATGCATAACGATGCATTTTTCGATATAACTCAGGCTTCCTTTCAGCAATAACTTTTACTGCCTCAAGCCAGTTTGTTCCGGCAGTTTTTAAATGAAAGATTCCATCCGTATGCTTTCCAATAAGAGGAAATACGCTGAATTTATCACTGCCTGAATGAATGCTTAATTTGTATCCAAAATGCTTGGCAATAACAATATGTTCTTTCAGATCATGTTCAAATTGCTCTAAATCTCCAATGTAGTCAATTCCTTTTTGAAATTCCCCACAGAATCTAGGTGCAAGGCTTGCTACTTGTACTCCAGCAACTGCCAATTCGTTGGCAACAAAGAAATGTGTGAGTGGCGTTGTTGTTGTAGTCGTTTCATCGATCGAAACTTCAAAGTCAACTTTATGATCCGCTTTTTTTATATAATTATGATAAATATGAATCATATAAGAAACTGCTTCACGATACAGCAATACATTTTTCATTAAGGAATCTTTATCAAAAGTAAGTGAGAACCCATTTAATTCAAAGGTTTTATTTAAATACTGCTGATTGTAATAAGCTTGGGTGTACTCGGGCAATTGATTATACTCGGTTTCAATCTTTTCTGATGAAGCATCTTCAATTTCTAAATGAATTTGATCTGTGCAGTCTAATGTCAGCATTGTCATTCCGTGTTCCAAGGCACTTTGGATATCCGCTTCTTTCTTTAAGTGGTCACCATCGGCACCAAATCCACCTTTATATCCCTCTTGAAAAACGGCAAAACTTGCCGCATCAATTACATCATCCATTGTTCTTCCTGTGAGCGTCAATTCGCGAATACTTTGTTGGGCAAGAATTGGTTTTATCGATTTTTCACGAATGGCTTCGATATGCCCCGGTGAAGCTAAACCTAATCGATCACCTAAACCCATTGTTGCAACATTTGTACCAAATGCTTGTGGAACTGTGTAATCAAAGTAACGGTTTAACACTAAACGATTATGATGGCTTAAGGGACAAACTTTTTTATCTTCTTGAATGAGGGTCCCTTCTAACTCATCCATTAATTTGCCATGCCCTAAAGCAAGCAGCCATTGTGATGATTTATCCCTCACCATGACAAGTGAAGCGGTTTCAAATTTTGTAAATGACCGTTTATATACTTTTATATTATAAAGTTTCGTTTCAAATTGGCCTTGTTCTAACAAGTCAAATGCTGGTAATAAATGTTCCAATTTAAAGCCCCCTCATTATTTAAGTTTTTGTGCTAAATGGACGTTAACTTTTAAGCTTCATAAAATCATTTGATAATCATTCTCAATAAAGCTCGCTTTTGAAGTACAGATAAAGAATACAGCGGTTAAAGAAACTCAACCTTGATAATGGTCAACTTTTTTAAAATGACATTATAAAAAAGTCCGTGCAGGTTTTAAATTCCTGCACGGACTTTTCATGTATCTACATTATTGAACATTTTTCTTTGCCTTTTTTGTTAGGATATATTGAATCATATAATAGGTCACCATTTTTGATGCTGTATCTTCAAACCCTATATTTATTTTCTCTCGATCATATGAGCCTAAGTAATTTTCCAGATGTTCAAAGCCTTGGAGTAATGTTTCAATCGCAAGAAGTTTATCTTCACTTCCACCAATGAATGGATCCATCTTCGCTTTTATTTCTTCATCAAAAAGAATGGTTTCGGCTGTTAATCCTTTCTCTTTCATCATTGGCACAAGATCCTTTGCAAAATGAATGTATGTTTTATCTTCCAATAGGTCGAATATCCTTCGATAGGATTCATCAAGACTGCTAATAAACTCCTCTAAGCTGATTTCTTCCATTGCTGATCCAGCCTCATTTCTTTTTTTCACACTATTTTATCTCTTATCCCACACCAAAGCCACTCCCGTCATTTTTTGCCATTAAAAATTTATAAAATTTTTCAAAAAATTATTTACAAGTTATCCGCTTAAATCTATAATTCATATATATTTACTTGGATATAAGGGAGAATAAGTCTATGAGCATTGGTATTGCATTAATGGGATTGTTAGTCGGTTTTTTGGTCGGACTCACGGGTGTTGGGGGGGCTGCCCTTTTAACTCCTGTTCTTATAATGGTTGGAATTAACCCGTCCATTGCGGTCGGAACAGATTTGTTTTATAACTCAATTACGAAATTGTTTGGCGTCATTCAACACTGGAAACAAAAAACGATTAATTTTAAGTTGGCAAAATATCTTGCAATGGGCAGTGTTCCAAGTGCCGCTGCGGCAATCTTTATTCTGCAGTATTTCAATTCCACCTTTCATAATCAGGATCAGATTATCAAGCATTCTCTTGGATTTATTCTCATTCTAGTGGCAATTTCCATCCTGATTAAAACCTTCTTTGATAAAAAATTAAGGCCTAATCGCTGGCAGTTAAAGCCGATTGAAGAAAAACGCGGGCTCATTATTTTTATCGGTGCCTTCTTCGGCTTCATTGTCGGTCTAACATCAATTTGGTCGGGATCTCTATTCGCACTGGCAATGTTATATCTCTTTAGAATGACAGCATCGGAATTAGTTGGTACGGATATTGCTCATGCTTTTCTGCTTGTAACGGTTGCTGGTCTTCTTCATGCGAGTGCAGGCACTGTAAATTACGTTCTTGTCGGAAATCTACTCATTGGCTCCATTCCCGGCGTGCTTATTGGCAGCACATTATCTGCAAAAGTTCCAACAAAACCTTTACGCTCTGCCATTGCTGTAATCATTATTATTAGCGGAATTAAATTAATTGGATAAAAAAGCGATCGGCATATGCCCGATCGCTTTTTTAACTCATACCCATTTCTTTTGAAAAGCTGCAATACTTTCATATTCTTGTTGAAGTTGTCTGGAGACACTAATATAAATCGGTGTTAAATCTTCATAAATAGCGACATGTTCGCTATTTGGTTTATGGTGGAATGTGGCCCCTACCATTTCGG
>JAUZQA010000178.1 GCA_030705665.1 Bacillota bacterium | reverse complement strand
GAGGTTGAGAGGAGAGAGTTGAATGTCAACAGCAGGTTTAGAAGGGGTTGTGGCAACACAGTCTGGAATTAGCTCAATTATTGATGGTGTTTTAACTTACAGAGGGATTAATATTGATGAATTAGCTGAGAATGCAAGTTTTGAAGAAGTTGTATACTTGCTATGGAATGATGAATTACCTACACAAGATGAACTTACTAGTCTAAGGAAGGATCTTGCTCAACAAGGAACATTACCTCTTGAAGTATCTTCACTAATGAAAGCCCTTCCAAATGGTACCCACCCGATGGCAATGCTTCGTACAATTGTTTCCGCTCTTGAGATGTACGATGAGGATGCTTATGATATGTCTCCTGAAGCGAATCGTCTTAAAGCATTGAAGATTCAAGCAAAAATTTCAACAGTGGTGGCAAACATCCAACGTGTAAAAGAAGGAAAAGAAATTCTTTTACCAAAGCCTGAATTTTCCTTTGCTCAGAATTTCTTATATATGTTAAATGGGGAGGAACCTGAGGAGCTGGCCATTAAATCATTGGATACTGCATTGGTTCTTCATGCCGACCATGAACTAAATGCTTCGACATTTGCATCCCGTGTAACGGTTGGGACATTGGCTAATATTTATTCAGGTATTGTATCGGCAATTGGTACTTTAAGCGGTCCGTTGCATGGTGGAGCTAATGAAGCAGTAATGAAAATGCTTGAAGAAATTGGCGAAGTCGAAAATGTTGAATCATATGTCTATGAAGCAATGGTTCAAAAGAAGAAAATTATGGGTTTTGGTCATCGTGTCTATAAAACTGGAGACCCTCGTGCTAAATTTCTCAAAGGAATGTCACAGAGACTAACTTCTCTTACTGGTCAGGATAAATTGTATGAAATGTCTGTGAAGATTGACAAAATCATTCAAAAAGAAAAAGGACTTCTTCCAAACGTTGATTTTTACTCAGCATCTACTTACCATAGCTTGGGAATTGCAAGGGAATTGTTCACTCCAATCTTCGCTGTGAGCAGAACGTCAGGCTGGACAGCGCATATTTTAGAACAATATGCAAATAACCGACTTATTCGTCCAAGAGCTGAATACATTGGCTCACAATTAAGAAAATATGTTCCAATTGAAAAACGGTAAGAGTTTTCTCTAGCTGATTGTTTATCGTCTAAATGACTAACAGTAGTTTTTTTAAAAGTAAATCGATAAGCTGAGAGGTTGAAAATAAATGAAGCCACTAATATATGTTACAAAAAGCTTACCAAAAGAAATCGTTTTAGAACTACAGGAAAAGTTTCAGCTATCAGTTTGGGAAGAGGAAGATTTTATCATCTTTGAGCAGGCAGTAGAACAAGCAGATGTAGATTATAGAAACACGAACTATATTCAAGTGTAAGATAAAGATAGTATAGGAAAAAAACCAGAACAGGGAAAGCCTGTTCTGGTTTTTGCTATTTCAGTAATATAGTATGATAAAATCAGGAGAAACTAACTCATTACTGGAGGGATTCAAATGAAGGGTGCAAGTCCATACATATTTGTAGATAATTGTCTCAATGTCATTGAGTATTATCAAGGGTTAATTGGAGGGGAGCTTACAAACATTCAAAAGACTGGGGATGGCAAGTGTCTTCATGCCGAATTACACATTGGAAACAGCAGCATTCACTTTTCTGATACCTTTAGTAAAGTTATTGAAGGAGATAGTGTCCGAATCACTCTGGAATGTGAAAGTGAAGAGGAAATTAGAAAAGTATATGAGTCACTAAGCCAAGGAGGAAGGATTACGTTGGAACTTCAGGAAACGTTCTGGGGAGCGCTTCATGCAAACCTTGTTGATCGCTTTGGAATTGGCTGGTTACTTAATTTTCAAAAGAGAAAAATATGATACAATATTGACTATGACTGACGCTCAGGAGGAAACAAACTCTTGAATATAAAATTTAATGAAAAAAAAATCAAAGAAATGTGCGGAACAGTCTCCTTCAAAAGAGGAGACTCTTTTTATCAGGCAAAAAAAGTAAAATTCACTCATTTTAGCACTGATTTTTTCGAAGCTACAGTGAGCGGAACTGAGGATTTTCATGTCACCATTCAATGTGACGAGGGAGGCAGGATCCATACGAAATGCAGCTGCCCGAAGCTTGTTTCTTATAACAAAGATTGTCAACATGTTGCCGCTGTTTTAATCGCAATCTGCCAGCATCAACAAAGCAAGACGATCCCAATTGAAGAAAACGAGGATACAAATCGCGGTGTAACAGCAGATTTCTTAAATTTGTTTAATGAACATTCAGTTCCTTATACGGGCAGGCTCAATCATTTTGAGTCAAGAACAGAAGTGGATGTCGTGTTTACATGTAAACCGATCATGGTTAGTACGAATCAATTGCTTGGGATCGAGCTCAAAATTGGTTCAAATGAAGTTCAACATATCCGAAATTTTTTAGTGAACGTTAAACAAGGGATACCTACGATACTCTCAGAAACATTTACCTTCGATCCAGGGAGCTTTTGCTTTGAAAAAGAATCAGATCTTGTAATGAGAGAACTATTTAGGGTTATTCAAGATGAAATGGCGTACAATGACCCATTACCAGATCACTCAGACCTTAAACAATTAATTATTCCCCCTTCGGCATGGAGTAGGATATTTTTGCTTTTGCAAAAAGTTCCATTTTTACAACTTAAAGTTTACGGTGAAACGTTCGATGGTTTAAGTTTGTCAGTGGAACCACTGCCTTTGGAGTTTAAGTTTCTAAAAGAGGAAGATCGATATACCTTAAAGGTTAATGGACTGCATCGTTTGGTCGTGCTTGATCTATACAATTTGGTATTAACAGATGGAAAGGTCGTACCACTGGAAAAAGAGGATACAGGACGTCTCTTGGAATTAATGCATATGATTGATGAGGTAGGAACGAATCGCCTTCCGATTCATCCAGAACAAGTAAACTTTTTTATCGAAAAGGTAGTACCAGGATTAAAAAAACTAGGCAATATAAAAATGGATGATCGTATTACGAATCAGCTGGTAAAAACACCATTAAAAGCAAAGCTTTATTTAGATCGAGTTAACAACAAGCTTCTTGCTGGATTAGAATTTTGCTATGAAAATATCGTGTTTAATCCTTTGGAAAATGGACAGCCATATGAAAAAACATTATTGATCAGGGATGTTAAAAAAGAAGCGTCAATTCTCAAGTTAATGGAAGACAGCTCATTTGCAAAAACGGAAGAAGGTTATTTTTTGCATAATGAAGAGCTGGAATATGAATTTCTCTATCATACTGTTCCTAAACTTCAACAGCTTGTACAAATCTATGCGACAATCGCCGTGAAAAATCGAATATTTCGAGAATCCGTATTTCCGCGCATTCAGGTAAAGCTGAAAAAGGAACGGACCAATTGGCTCGAATTTAAATTTGAGCTAAAAGGGATCAGCGATAATGAAATTCGTGATGTTTTAGCTGCATTGGAGGAAAAACGAAAGTATTATCGACTGCGAAACGGCTCCTTGCTTTCACTGGAACAAAGGGATTTTGAAGAAATTCAACGTTTTTTAAAGGCAGTGCCTTCTCAAAGTGAGGATTTGGAAAAAGGCTTGAACCTGCCGATTGTTCAGGGCTTGCGGCTTCTTGACTTGGGTGATGAACAAAAAATTTTTACGTTTGAGGAATCGTTTCGGAGGTTTTTGGAAAATATCTCAAATCCTAGGAAAGAGGAGTTTCCGATCCCAAAAAGTTTGGAAATGGTGTTAAGAGACTATCAAAAGCAGGGTTATCAATGGATGAAAACTCTTGCAAGTTATGGATTCGGGGGAATCCTTGCTGATGATATGGGGCTCGGCAAAACCCTGCAAAGCATTACGTTTATTGTATCGGTGTTATCAATTCTCCGTGATAAGAACGTCCAAGTATTAATTATTTGTCCATCCTCATTAACGTACAATTGGCTTTTTGAACTAAACAAATTTGCCCCAGAAGTACGGGCGGTTGTTATAGACGGAAATAAACAGAACCGTTCTAAAATCCAAACAGAAGCTTTAGACCATGAAGTTATTATTTCTTCCTATCCGTTATTACGAAGCGATGTAAAATGGTACGAAAAACAATCCTTTCATACGGTGTTTTTTGATGAAGCACAAGCTTTTAAAAATCCTTTGTCAAAAACAGCAAAAGCGGTCAAAACCATTCGGGCAGAAAATCGTTTTGCCCTTACTGGGACACCGGTAGAGAATTCACCAGAAGAACTATGGTCGATATTCCATGTTGTTTTTCCAGAACTATTTCAAGGGTTAAAGGAATATAGTCACCTTTCAAGAAAGACGATTGCAAGGAGAATTCGTCCGTTCATGCTTCGAAGATTAAAAGAAGATGTTTTAAAAGAGCTCCCTGAAAAAATCGAATCACTTGAATCAGTGGAATTACTGGCTGACCAGAAAAAGCTCTACGCAGCCTATTTAGCAAAACTAAGGCATGATACCTTAAAGCATCTTGACAAAGATACGATTAGAAAAAATCGGATTAAAATCCTTGCTGGTTTGACAAGGCTAAGGCAAATCTGTTGTCACCCAAGATTGTTTGTGGATGGATATAGAGGCACTTCAGCTAAATTTGAACAGCTCATGCAGCTTCTTGAAGAAGCAAAGCTTTCCAGAAGAAGGGTAATTATCTTTTCTCAGTTTACAAAAATGCTTGAGATCATTGGTAGGGAGCTTGCATTTCAGGGACGAGAGTTTTTTTACTTGGATGGACAAACACCTTCGGCAGAAAGGGTAGAAATTTGCCATCGTTTTAACGAGGGCGATCGGGACCTATTCCTTATTTCACTAAAAGCAGGCGGTACTGGTCTTAACTTGACGGGAGCGGATACGGTCATTTTATATGATATCTGGTGGAATCCAGCTGTTGAGGAGCAGGCAGCAGACCGTGCTCACCGGATCGGTCAGAATAAGAACGTTCAGGTGATCAAGCTTGTTGCTCGCGGGACAATCGAAGAAAAAATGAATGAACTGCAGGAGAAGAAAAGAAATTTAATTGAAGAAATAATCGATTCATCGGAAAAAACATCCACAATGTTGACTGAAGAGGATATCAGGGAAATTTTAATGATTTAGAAAATGAATATCGGGATCTCAGGGTAGCTTTGTTCACAATTTTTTCAAAAAAATCATGGCTAAATAATGACGTACATCACAAAGTTAAATCTTTATCCGTGATATTTTATTAATGAGAAATATTATCAATAAAGTTACCTAAAAAGGAGACACCTATGAGTGAGATTATTAATAACCGAGAACAACATGCGATAAATAATCCAGAACGTCGTGAAAAATTAAGAAATATTTTTAAGGATCTTCATAATGGCAGAAATATTCAAGAGGTTAAAGCGCATTTTGACGCATTTATTGGAAAAATAACTATTCCAGAAATTTCTCAGCTTTCAAATGATTTCTTGGAGGATGAAGGAATTTCGATTGCTGAAGTTCATGATCTATATACGAACCACCTGGAAATCTTTAAAGATTCCATTGAAGTGGATCAAACCACACAACACCCTGAAGAACAGCCTGGTCACCCGATTCATACCTTTATTCTCGAAAACAAAGAACTTGATAAACTACTGCAACTTAAGCTACAGGTACACATAGAACAGTTTGCGAAAGAGGATTCAGATGAGCATGTCTATCTGCTTTTAGAGGATATCAACATGCTCCTGGATATCGACAAGCATTATAGCAGAAAAGAGAATTTGGTTTTCCCTTATTTAGAAAAGTATGGGATATTCGGACCAAGCACCAATATGTGGAGAATAGACGATTATATTCGTGATTCCATTAAACTGGCAAAATTAAAACTAACAAATTATAGCGGGGACAAAGAAGAAGTCATAGAGGCTGTTGATTATATCATTAATGAAGTCAGCGGGATGATTTATCGTGAAGAAAACATTCTTTTTCCGATGGCACTAAATAATTTGACCGAAGATGAGTGGATAAAAATCGCTCATGAAAGTGATGAAATTGGCTTTTGCTTGACCGGTCCAGCGGCTGAATGGAAGCCAGAACGAAAGGGCTTGGATGAGAAAGCCATTTCTGAAGGTTATATTAAAATGGAAACAGGGATCCTATCATTAAAACAGCTTGAACTTTTGTTAAATCATTTGCCTGTTGACATCACTTTTATTGACCATGAAGATGTTGTCCGTTACTTCTCACATGGAAAGGAAAGAATTTTTGCACGGACAAAAGCAGTCATTGGCAGAACGGTTCAAAACTGTCATCCTCCAAGAAGTGTTCATGTAGTCGAGGAACTCTTGGCAGATTTTAAAGCAGGAAAGAAAGACTGTGAAGATTTTTGGATTAAATTTCGTGATAAATATATCTATATCCGTTATTTCGCAGTTCGTGATGAAAATGGAAAATATATCGGAACACTGGAATTTACGCAAAATATTGATCCTATTCAAGCAATTGACGGTGAAAAACGAATCTTATCTTAATCACAAAAAAGTTTTAAATAAGGATTGATTCATTTAAGGTAGTCCGCCGGATTTTATCCGCGGACTATTTAGCATAGATCGCATTAGTTGATTATTGTAATGTCTTTAGAGTTGCTTCAAAGCAATCTAAAAACAACTGTAGGTTTTCCAACTTTGGAGAATCCTTTTTATAAATTCCTGTTATATGAAAGGTAAGATCATTAAATTCGGGAAATGGGATAACCTTAAGCTGTTCAGGATCGTCTTCTTTATCATTTCCTAATGCAAGCTCTGAAATGATACTGAATCCCCAATTGTTTTTAACCATCAATTTTACCATTTCAAATCCACCAACTTCAATATGTTTGAGTTTTTCAACTCCGACCAACTTTTCATCAATTTTTACAGCAATAGGGGTTTGCCTTCGGTAACAAATCATTGTTTGGTCTATTAAATCCTTTAAAGAAATGACAGGTTTTGCTGCTAATTCGTGGTTTTTACCTACAATAAATTTATATTTTTCACGGAACAGATACTTTGATTCAAGATCATCAAATGGAACCACATTTCTAACTAGTCCAATATCGATTTTTCCCTCTGTAACCATTTTGGCTATTTCAATCGTATCTTCTGCTTCGACAATATCAAATAAAAACTGGTTTTTCTCACGTAATAGCGATAATACTTGAAAAAGGACAGAAACGGAAATGGCAGGTGACAATCCGATGGTTAAGGATGGGATTTTTAAGGTATCGATTGCCTGTTTTGCTTCATTCATATAGTTTACTATTTTTTGAGCAAAAGGCAGCAGGGCCGTTCCTTCTTCGGTAAGGGTGATCTTTTTTCCATCGCGCAAGAAGAGTCTGCAATTTAATTCCAATTCAAGCTTTTGTATCCTTGCTGTAACTGCAGGCTGGGTTAAGTTTAAGCATTCCGCAGCACGAGAGTAATTTTTTAAATCCGATACCGTAATAAAAGTCAATAATTGTTCATTGTCCAAATTTTTCTCCCCTTTGAAACAAAATAGAAAAACTATATGATTTAGGAATGAATCGTAATTTTTAATGGAATATTCAAATTATAATGCAATTTGCAATATTATGTCATATATAAAAGGAAAATTTTCTTTTCCCAAATAAAAAAGCATAGATAATGGGCTATGCCAGATTGTCGAGAAAGGGGTATTTTCTCGGCATTTTTTTATTTTAAATACAAAATTACTTGATAGTCCCTGCTAATGAGCCGGTTGATTTCCGCTCCGGGCACTCGCTTTCCGCGGGGAGGTCCTGGAGCCTCCTCGGCGCTAAGGCGCCTGTGGGGTCTCCAGTGCCCTCTGATCCCGCAGGAGTCGAGTGCCCTCCGCTCCAATTAACCGGATGCCAAATCTACCTAAAGTATTGCAACACACTTTTTCTAATCTTGCTAAGTGTGATGCAATCTTTATATTTTGACAGGCTGCAGTAAAAATT